>JBAXUL010000030.1:0-40854 GCA_037129695.1 Prolixibacteraceae bacterium | reverse complement strand
CTTTGCGCGACTTTTTTTGTCCTCTCCGCTTTCAGACAAACAATGAATCCGATTTCCCTTGCGTAACTTTGCGAGCTTTGCGCGACAGTATAATTAATTCTTACCGCTTTTACACAAAGAATTCATCCATTTCTAATGACTGATGGATCAGTTTTGCTATTTTTGCGGCAAAATATTTAACATCATTTAATCATGCCAACAGTTGTCAGCGGAATAAGATCAACAGGAAACCTTCACCTTGGAAATTATTTTGGTGCGGTTAAGAACTTCATTGAAATGCAACATCATCACGATACCTATTTTTTTATTGCCGATTTGCATTCATTAACCACGCACCCTGTTCCTGAACATCTTTACGGAAATGTCAAACAGGTTCTGGCTGAATACCTGGCATGCGGGATTGATCCTGAAAAGGCAACAGTTTTTATTCAGAGTGATGTGCCGGAGGTTTCCGAACTTTATTTGCTGATGAACATGAATGCCTACCTGGGTGAGTTGGAAAGGACCACCTCCTTCAAGGATAAGGCCCGCCAGCAGCCCGACAACGTCAATGCAGGCCTTTTGACCTATCCGGTTCTGATGGCAGCAGATATTATTATTCACAAGGCCCACCTCGTTCCGGTAGGGAAGGACCAGGAACAGAATCTTGAGATGGCACGTACCTTTGCACGTCGCTTTAACCGGATGTACAATGTGGAGCTTTTCCCCATACCGCGTCCGTATATTTTTGAAGGAGAAGAGATGGTTAAGATTCCCGGATTGGACGGTACCGGTAAAATGGGCAAATCGGAAGGCAATGCCGTTTCGTTGGCCGACAGTCCATCGGCAATTCGCAAAAAGGTGATGAAAGCCGTTACGGACAGTGGCCCAACTGAACCAAACCAGCAAAAACCCGAAGTCATCCAGAATTTGTTCACCTTGCTCGATGTGGTCTCAACAACAGATGTCGTTTCGCATTTTGATCTGGAATACAATAATTGTACCATCCGGTATGGTGACCTGAAAAAACAACTCGCTGAGGATATCATCAAATTTACAGATCCGATCCGCGAGAGGATCGAGGCACTGCTAGCTGATGATGTTTATCTTTCAAAGGTGGCAAAACTAGGGGCAGAGAAAGCCAGAGTATCCGCATCCCGTACGCTGCAGGAAGTGCGCGAGGTAATCGGGGTGAAAAAATTCTATTAAAAATAAGCATTTTGTTTAATTTTCATTGCCGTCTGCTTTAGCTGACGGATTGCAAAGTAATAGAAAGAGGGCTTTAGCCAAATAGTGGTGTGAGATTGATCGAATGAGACCATTCAAATTGCCTCCTTTTTCCTATTTTTGTCAACTTGAATAAGTAATAGAGGTTTGTTGCTTCTATAATCAGATTAAAGTTGAGACAATGAAAGAAATCCCGGTTAAATACGACCCAAACACAGTCGAAGCGAAATGGTACAGTTATTGGATGGAGCAGAATTTTTTCCATTCAGAGCCTGACGAACGTGAGCCATACACCATTGTGATTCCGCCTCCGAATGTAACAGGTGTGCTTCATATGGGACACATGCTGAACAACACCATTCAGGATGTATTAATTCGCCGTGCCAGAATGTTGGGGAAGAATGCCTGCTGGGTGCCGGGAACTGACCATGCCTCCATCGCAACAGAAGCAAAAGTCGTCGATAAGCTATTAAAGGAAGGGATCACCAAAAATGATATTTCCCGTGACGAGTTTATTGATCATGCCTGGGAATGGACCCACAAGCACGGTGGCATCATCCTGGAGCAGTTGAAAAAACTGGGTGCATCCTGCGACTGGGAACGGACTGCATTCACAATGGATAAAGTCCGCTCGGTGGCCGTTATCCGTACTTTTGTTGATCTTTACAATCAAGGCTATGTGTACCGCGGTGTCAGGATGGTCAATTGGGATCCTGCCGCAAAAACTGCCTTGTCAGATGAAGAAGTGATCTTCCGCGAAGAGCAATCCAAATTGTATTATGTCAGATATCTTGTGGAAGGCACAACGGATCAATATATTACCGTAGCAACCACCCGACCCGAGACGATTCTGGGCGATACCGCAGTCTGCGTCAATCCTGCAGATGAGCGATTCCGGTATCTGGCCGGGAAAAGAGTATTGGTTCCGCTTGTCAACCGAAGTGTGCCAGTAATTCAGGATGATTATGTGGAGATGGATTTCGGTACCGGATGCCTGAAAATCACACCTGCCCACGATACGAATGACTACGAAATTGGAATCCGCCATAATCTGGAAGTGATTGATACTTTCAACGATGACGGAACATTAAGCGAAAAGGCCCAACTCCTCGTCGGAGTAGACAGGTTTGAGGCACGCAAACAGATCATTCCGATGCTGGAAGCTGCCGGTAGTCTGGTAAAAGTAGAGGATTACAACAACAAAGTAGGATATTCTGAAAGAACTCATGTTCCCATTGAGCCAAAACTCTCAGCGCAATGGTTCCTGAAGATGAGCGATTTGGCCAAGCCTGCCCTCGAGGCAGTCGAAAGCGACACCATCCGGTTTTATCCGTCTAAATTCAAAAATCTTTACCGTCACTGGATGGAGAACATCAAGGACTGGTGCATCTCCCGTCAACTCTGGTGGGGACACCGGATCCCTGTTTACTACTTACCTGACGGGACTTTCGTAGTGGCTGAAACGGAGGAAAAGGCATTGGAGCAGGCCAGGATACAATCCGGAAATACGTCATTAATGCTTACTGATCTGCGTCAGGATGAGGATGTACTTGATACCTGGGCTTCTTCCTGGCTTTGGCCGATCTCCGTATTTGAAAATGAAGATCCGAACAATACGAAGGATGTTGACTATTACTATCCAACGAGTGATCTGGTGACTGCCCCCGATATTATCTTTTTCTGGGTGGCAAGGATGGTCATTGCGGGATATAAATACAAAGGGAATCTGCCCTTTAAGAATGTGTATTTTACAGGAATGGTCCGCGACAAGTTGAGAAGAAAAATGTCCAAATCACTTGGCAATTCTCCGGATCCGCTTGACCTGATCGAAAAATATGGTGCCGATGGTGTTAGGGTGGGCATGCTTTTTTGCTCTCCTGCCGGGAATGATATCCTTTTTGATGAATCTCTGACCGAGCAGGGCAGGGGATTCCAGACAAAGGTGTGGAACTCCTTCAGGCTGATCAACGGATGGGACATCGACGAACAACTTCCGCAACCGGAACATTCCAGACTGGGAATCGAATGGTTCAGGGCTAAATTGGATGAGGCGATCCTCCTGATGGACGATCACTTCGACAAATACCGGTTGAACGATGCCTTGATTACCATCCATGCAACCATCCGTGATGAGTTTTCGGGCTGGCTGCTTGAAATCATCAAACCGGCTTATCAGCAACCGATTGACAGGAAAACCTATACCGAAGTGATTGACATGCTGGACGAATTGCTTCGCTTGCTTCATCCGTTCATGCCTTTTATCAGCGAAGAAATCTGGCAATTGATTGGCGAACGTAAGGCTGGAGAATCAGTGATGATGGCTTCCTGGCCAAAAGCGTCTGCAAAAAACGACGAGCTTTGCGAGAGATTTGAATTGACCAAGGAACTTATTTCAGGAATTAGGAGCATCCGCAAGGAGAAAGCGATTGCTTCCAGGGATGCGATTGAACTATATATTATCCCGGGTGAAAAAGGATATGTACCTGAATTGAATTTGGTGGTCACCAAGTTGGGCAATGTGTCAACGCTTGAGGTTCGCTCGGAAGAGGTTGCAGGAGCTGCGACTTTCATGGTGAAGGCTACCGCTTTTTATATTCCATTTACCGGAAATGTCGACATTGAAGCTGAAATTATCAAAATCAATGACGAATTGACTTACTACCGTGGATTCCTTCAAGGTGTTGTGAATAAGCTCAGCAACGAGAAATTTGTGGGGAGTGCTCCGGCAAAAGTGGTAGAGATCGAACGTAAAAAACAGGCGGATGCCGAAGAAAAAATCAGAATTCTCGAAGAACGTTTGGTGACGCTGAAATAAGGAACAATGGAAGTAAAACGTTGCCACTGTTAATTTTAGGTTTTTGTTTGATTCACGCAATTTGAACCCGAAGCATGACAAGGTCGAAAAAGAGGTTCAAAGTTATCCCGGAGATAATTTTGAACCTCTTTTTGATTGGAAGGATTGTTTCCTTCCAGTTGAAGGCTTTTTATCGTGCAACAGGCGAACAATAAGGTCCTTCCGGGAAAACTGCGATTCTTTGATTTTTGGAAACTGCCAGATTAATCCGGAGTTGCAATGTATTTTGCAGTTCTTCAATTGACACTGAATGCGGTGTGACTGAGAGGGATTCAAGGTCATCCGGCAGGATGTTGGAGGTGAAGAAATGAAGGTTTTGCTGACCGGTTTTTACCAGTGCCCGGATGTGCATCTGGAACTCCCACTGGTCCTTAATAAAGAACTGATCGTTTTGAATATCAGCGATAAATCGGGGGTAATCTCCTGAATATTTTTTCATGATCGCAGTATATTCAGGACTCCCTATACCCTCTGCGCAGCAGCCGAATGAAAGGATTTCACCCTGTTCCTTCACTGCAGGCAAACAATTGACAAAGCCTTTCACACACTGGTAAAATGTGGCATCCAGCGGATAACCGCCGCAGGATGTTACCGCAACATCCGCTTCAATTTCTACAACAGGGCAACAGGCCTCCCTCACATAGTCAACCGTCTTATGGTGTGATGCGAATAATTCTCCCGAAACGATTGTGTTGATATTTTTGAATTGGTCAAGCACCACATTGATTGTAAAGTCAGGTGGGCATAATTTGGCAATGGAGGTATTTTCCTCGTGACAGGGATTGTCCTTCAAAATGGCACTTGACGCATTGGGATGGCTTAAGAATTGATAGCCATGAAATTTTTGAACCGTTTCCAGGGAAACAAGTCCGGGACAGATGGCTTTTCTTCCTCCGGAGAAGCCGGCCATAAAATGAGGTTCCACCAGACCCGTAACGATACGAAACCCTGCATTGACATAATTTTTGTTCAGTCTGATTTTTGAACCTGACCAGCTTAACCCTTGCAACTCCTGCAATTCTGAATCGTTTTCGCAATTGTGGTCAATGATATCGTAATTATTTACGACCCATTCGCCAAACATTCTGAGTCGCTCCTCAAGCGTTGAAGCCCTGTGCATACCTGTTGCCACCAGGATGGTGATTTCTTCCTTTTGCACCCCGGTCTCTACAATATATTGAATCAGTTCAGGGAGAAACTTTGAATAGGGAATCGGGCGGGTGATATCGGATACAACGATCACTACCTTACCCTTTTTTCTGTTTGATATAAGTTCACGCAAGGATTTGCTATCAACCGGATTGGTGATTGTTTCAATCAGCAATTGAGCCGCGGTCATGTTGCGGTTTTTGTAGTTGGATCTGTAAATCAATGCATCCTCGGGCAGGTTCAGGGATATTTCCTGATTTCCATATTGAAATGTTATTGGCATAATTCGTTCGATAATCTGATAATATTGTTTGGTACTTTATAATTTGGTCCAAAAAAAGTGGATGGTGATTTGATTGATAGTTGAAATTAATTTTCATTGAACTGTCCCCATGGATCCTGTTTTTTTGCGGTTGATCCATTTGATCAGGACGAAGAAGGCAATCAAAATAACTGCTAAAGACCAAAGGTAAACTTGTCCGGATACCGTTTCAGGAGTTGCGGAAATAGTCATAGTTGCACCCATTTGATATTTAGGAACAATCCATTTAAAAATATAGGCCTGAATTAGAACAATGAAGCTGATGAAGATGAGCATGATGAAGCTATGTTTGACCGTGAAACGGAAAAGGTCAGATTCTTTCCCGACGAGGTTTCCGGCAGCTGCTGCAACTGCGATTGATTGAGGTGAAATCATTTTACCTACAACACCCCCTGACGCATTGGCCGCCACTGTAATAACAGGATCTACACCAATGGAGGTGGCAGTAACTGATTGTAATTTGCCAAATAATGCATTGGCTGAGGTATCTGAGCCTGTGATAAATACACCAAGCCAACCCAGTAGAGGAGCGAAAAACGGAAATAGATAACCGGTATTTGCCAATGCTGCAGCCATGGTTAAAGTAATTCCGGAGTCGTTCAGGCAGTAGGCAAAACCCAATACCGAAACTACCGTCAGAATTGAAAATCTGAGTTGTATCAGCGTTTCCCAAAAGATTTTTACTCCTTCTTTTAACGACAATCCTATCAAAGGTATTGAAATAAGCGCAGCGATGAGAATGGATGTGCCAGCTGCCGACAGATAGTTCAACTTGTAAATGTGCGGCAGTAACTGGTTGCTTTTGTCTGCAATCATTTTGTGAAGTCCTTGAATTTCAAATTGCAAAAGGCCCACTGAGTTGAGAAGTTGTTTGACGGGCACTAATCCCCACGCTATTACCATGATAGTCAAAAGGATAAACGGTGTCCAGGCCCTGATGACTTCACCTCCTGAATATTTTTTTTCAGCCCCGGAGACAAGAGCCGGTTCATTTGGAAAGCGCCAGATTGTTTTGGGTTTCCAGAATCGAAGTAAAACAATCAGGCAAAAAATAGAACCGATGCCTGCTATAATATCGGGCAGCGCCGGACCAAGATAGTTCGATGAAAACCATTGCAGAAATGAAAATGAGCATCCTGAAACCAGTACCGCTGGTAAGACCTCTATGGTTTTTTTAAATCCGGAAATTATAAAGACGATGTAAAAAGGTAAACCTAAGGAGAGTAAGGGAAGCGTTCTTCCTATCATTTGTGAAATCGCCATTTCAGGTATTCCTGAAACCTGCGAAGCTACAGTGATGGGAATTCCGATAGAACCGAATGCAACTGGTGCTGTGTTCGCTATCAGGCAAATTCCTGCCGCGTATAACGGATTGAAGCCCAAACCGACCAGCATGGCTGCTGTGATGGCGACAGGAGCACCAAAACCTGCAGTACCTTCCAGGAAGGAACCAAAAGAAAATGCGATCAGCAGGGCCTGAATTCTTCTGTCGGAGGTGATTGTGGCCATAAAATGCCTGATGATTTCGAACTGTCCGCTTTTTACTGTCAGGTTAAATAAAAAAACAGCGGCAATGATGATCCAGCAAATTGGAAACAATCCATACAGAATTCCGTTGGATGTGGATAAGAGTGCCAGTTTAAAAGGCATTCCATACACGGTTACGGCAATGATCAGGCCGACCAGGACAGCCAGTAAACTTGCCTTGTATCCTTTCATTTTTTTAATAATCAAAGCCCAGAAAATAACCAGGATGGGTACAAACGCGACCAATGCCGACAAGGCGATATTGTGAAACGGATCAATGACTTGTGTCCACATCGTGTTGATAAATTGACAGTTAATAATTGAAAATGACCCATGAATACGATGAATGAATCATTCGAAATTGAGAGGCGAAAAATAGCCAAACAGCTAGTTTGCCGGATTCATTCAATCTGGCGAGATCAGTCATTAAATATAAGCATTGATTCACATAAAAACAGGGAGTCCCGATGAACGATTTCATGTTCACCGGGACTCCCTTATTATTTTCGGATCGGACCAAATAAGCAATAATCCGAAATCCTTAATTGGAAATGAATTGTTATTGCAGTACTTCCTCTACCTGGAAATAGGGCAATCCCCAAGCTTCAGCAACTCCTTTGTAGACAACTTTACCGTTCACTACATTGAGACCCTTGCGAAGAGCTTTGTCTTCCTGACATGCTTTTTTCCAGCCATGGGCGGCTAAGCTAATGGCATATGGCAAAGTCGCATTGGTGAGCGCAATGGTGGAGGTACGTGGTACTGCACCCGGCATGTTGGCAACGGTATAGTGAATTACTTCATCAATCACATAAGTCGGGTGATCGTGTGTGGAAGGTACAGTTGTTTCGATGCAGCCACCCTGGTCAACAGCAACGTCAACCATCACGGTTCCCGGATTCATGGTCTTGAGCATATCTTTGGTTACGAGGAACGGAGCTTTGGCGCCTGGAATCAGGACAGCACCAATGATAAGGTCGCTTACCTGCACCTGCAGACGGATGTTGTAATCGTTCGACATCTGTGTCTTCACATTGGCCGGCATGATGTCATCGAGGTATCGCAGCCGTTTCAGGCTGATATCCATGATGGTTACATCTGCGCCCAAACCGGCAGCCATCTTGGCAGCTTCGGTTCCGACGATACCACCACCGAGAATCAGCACTTTGGCTGGAAGGACTCCGGGTACACCTCCTAACAACATGCCACGGCCTCCATAAGTTTTCTCCAGGTATTTGGCTCCTTCGTGGATCGACATCCTTCCGGCCACTTCCGACATAGGGATCAGCAACGGAAGAGAGCGATCATCCAATTCAACGGTTTCATAGGCAAGACAAACCGCTTTGCGGCTGATCATGGCCATGGTCAATGGCTCTGACGATGCAAAATGGAAATAAGTATAAACCAGCTGTCCTTCTTTGATCAGCGCATATTCAGACTCGATGGGTTCCTTTACTTTGATGATCATATCTGCTGCTGCATAAACCTCTTCAATGGTTGGAAGTATTTCTCCGCCTGCTCCAATATATTCTGCATCAGCAAATCCGCTTCCATTTCCGGCAGTAGCCTGGACAAAGACTTCATTTCCTCTTTTGACCAGTTCAGCAACTCCGGCAGGAGTCAACGCGACTCGGTTCTCGTTATTTTTAATTTCTTTAGGTAATCCGATTTTCATGGGTTCAAATTTTTATTGGTTACAAAATTAAGCAAAGAATATCCCACTTAACCATGACTAAATCCCATGTATTTAAAGGGATAAGCAAATTTACATTTGGAGTGATTGTTACATGGTTTGCTATCCAAATTTTAATTATCAGGTCGATTTCTTAACAAAAAGAAAGTATATGAGTGGAAATATCAAATAATTATAATTGTATCTTTGGCTCGGACAAATAAGATTAATACTGAATGCCTGCAATATCATACAGAGGAGAGGAGTTACCGGAATCAGCCATCAGAAAATTGGTTCCATTTGCTGAAAAAGCCAAAGCACTTGGGCGAAAAGTGTACCATTTGAATATTGGTCAGCCTGACATTAAAACCCCTCAACATGCCATCGAACGTATCCGGAACTTTAATTTCGATCTGATCCCCTATGGTCACTCTTTTGGAAATGATACTTACCGGAGAAAATTGGCGCAATATTACCGCGATCGCAATCTGGAGGTAGATGCTTCTCAGATTCTGATTACGACCGGTGGATCTGAGGCCATCTCTTTTGCCTTTATGGTTTGTTTCAATCCTGGCGAAGAGGTGATCATACCTGAGCCGTTTTATGCCAATTATCAATCTTTTGCGATTGCCAGTGATGTGGTTATCAAGCCCATCACTTCTACAATAGAAAGCGGTTTTCAGCTGCCGTCCATTGCTGAATTCGAAAAGGTGATAGGACCTAAAACCAAAGGAATTTTTATTTGTAACCCAAATAACCCGACCGGATACGTATATACCCGGGAGGAGTTGCTGCAACTTCAGGAGTTGGTGCTGCGATATGACCTTTTTTTAATTGCCGACGAAGTTTACAGTGAGTTTGTTTATGACGAAAAATCGCACTATTCTGTTTTAGAGCTTAACCGAATCCGCGAAAATGTCGTCATGGTCGATTCTGTGTCAAAGCGTTTCAGTGCTTGCGGAATTCGTATCGGCTCGTTGGTTTCCAAAAATCAGAAGGTCATTCAAACGATCGCCAAACTGGCAATGGCCAGACTTTGCCCTCCGATGCTGGGGCAGGTGGTTGCTGAGTCGGCCGTTGATTCTCCTCCTGAATACATGGAGGATGTTTACAAGGAATACCTGCAACGACGGGATTATTTTATCCATGCGCTGAACAAGATCGAGGGAGTTTTCTCTCCCATGCCAATGGGGGCATTCTATTCGATGGTTCAGCTACCCATCGACGACAGTGACCGTTTTTGCCAGTGGATGCTCGAAGAGTTCGAATACAAGGGTGCTACCGTAATGATGGCACCGGCCTCGGGGTTCTATTCTACACCTGGATTAGGGCACAACCAGGTGAGGGTGGCCTATGTCCTAAATGTGGAAGACTTGAAGGAAGCAGTTGAATGCCTTGAAGTTGCCCTAAAGGTTTATCCTGGAAGGACAATATAAGATAAGAGCAAGGAAATAAAAAAAGAGTGAAGCCGGATTCCCGGCTTCACTCTTTTTTTATTTCCTTGCGTATGCTTGGATTATAAGTCAGTGATTACCCTGTGGCGAGGAACCAGCAATTTCATCAGTGACCATGTGATAATGTAAGTAAACGAACATACAATAAACATGATTCCGTAGGCTACTTTTGGAGTTGCCACATAGAAGTCAGTAAGATGGCCAACCAATTGCTGGACAAGCACACCCCCGACACCTCCGGCCATTGCTCCAATTCCTGTTACAGAACCGATGGCTTTTTTCGGGAACATATCAGAAACAGTGGTAAACATGTTGGCAGACCACGCCTGATGCGCCGCTGCTCCAATGCAAATAACCGCAACTGCCAGCGTTGATGCATAGGTTCCGAAATGTTCGACATTCCCAAAATACTGGGTTGACAAGACTACGAGAGGAACCAGCGCGATCAAAAACATCGATGTCATACGCGCCTTATATACCGGCATGCCCCGTTTCATCATGAACATCGGGATACTTCCTCCGAAAACGCTGCCGAAAATGGCTATGCCATATACGGTAAAGGTTGGCCACATCAGTTCAGCCTTGCTCATGCCAAATTGTTTGTGCAAGTAATCGGGCAACCAGAAAAGATAGAACCACCAAATACCGTCGGTCATAAATTTGCCGACAAATACCGCCCATGTCTGACGATAAGTCAGGAGCTTCAACCAAGGAACCTTGGCCTTATCCTGATCAATCTCCGACTGAATGGTTAATACTACATCATCACTGTGGATGTATTCGTATTCTTCCTTTGAAAGCCTTTTTTGCTTCGAAGGTGAATCATATAAAATGAACCAGAAGAATAACCATAAAAAGCCAATCGCTCCGGTAATGACGAATGCCATCTTCCATCCGAGCTGATCACCGAAAATAACCATACACCATGGTACAAACAATGCGGCGATCATGGCTCCCAGATTTGACCCGCTGTTGAAGATACCCGTTGCCAAGGCCCTTTCCTTCTTTGGAAACCACTCGGCGACGGTTTTGATGGAGGCAGGAAAGTTTCCGGCCTCACCAAGTCCAAATAAACTCCTTATAGCAACATGTACGGCAATAACGCTTCCTGCCAGGGCATTGAGAATTCCAAAAATGGACCATACAATCAAAGACAGCGCAAGTCCAAGTTTGGTTCCGATTTTGTCGATCATCCAACCTGCGATGATGGTCATCCCGGCGTAGAACGCCGTAAAGAACGAGGTGATAAATGCGAAATCCGAATTGGTCCAACCAAATCCGCCCGAGGCGATCGGAGAACAGAAGAATTCCTTAAGATAGCTGATTACCTGCCGGTCCATGTAGTTGATCGTCGTAGCGAACAACAACAGCGTGGCAATCACCCATCGGTACCTCCCGATTTTTTTGACTACTTCATTTTTCTTGTTCATTCAGTTTATAGTTTGTGGTTTATCTTATTTTCCGAATCCAAAATATTTTTCTGCGTTTTTGAAAGAGATATCTTCCACCATTTTACCAAGCAGTTCCATGTCTGCAGGGATTTCTCCTTTTTCGACATCGTTGCCGAGCAAGTTACACAAAATCCTTCTGAAATACTCATGCCGCGGATAGGAGAGGAAACTTCTGGAGTCGGTGAGCATCCCAACAAAACGGCTTAATAGTCCAAGGTTAGAGAGTGATTTCATCTGGTTCTCCATGCCATCTTTCTGATCAAGGAACCACCAGCCTGAACCGTATTGCAGTTTTCCGGGTATGGTTCCATCCTGGAAATTTCCGATCATGGTTGCCATCATGTCGTTGTCTCGCGGATTAAGATTGTACAGGATCGTTTTGGCCAGTTTGTCTTCACTGTCCAGTTTATTCAAAAAACGGGACAATGGTTTTGCTATTTCCAGATCACCGATCGAATCAAATCCTTTGTCGGGTCCAAGTTGGTTAAACAACCGGCTGTTGTTGTTCCGAAGCGCACCAAGGTGGAATTGCTGGGTCCAGCCGCGCTTGTGGTCCATCACACCAAATTCATAAAGCATGACCGATTTAAACCGGTTGCTTTCCTCCTGCGAGAGTTGGTTGCCACTTCGAACCTTCGCAAAGATATTCTTGATCTGTAGCTCTGTGTAGTCTGCGGCATAAATGGTATCCAAACCGTGATCCGACAACCGGCATCCGTTTTCATGAAAGAAAAGATGGCGTTGGTCGATGGCCTCAATAAATTCGTCGAAATTCGAAATGCTGCAATTGGCTGCAGCCTCCATTTTGCTGACATAGCTGTTGAAGAGGGCCGCATCATCGGCCATCATGGCCGCGTCGGGGCGCCATGCAGGAAGCACATTGACCTTGAATCCGCTTTTTTTGATGGCACTGTGATATTCCAGTGTGTCAACCGGATCATCTGTCGTACAAATGGTATGCACATTCATTTTTTGAATAATGCCACGGCAGGAAAATCCTTCGGAGTTCAACTGTTCGTTGCAGTTGTCCCATACAGCCTTTGCACTCTTTGGGTTTAAAACAGTTCTTATTCCAAACGGACTGCGTAGCTCAAGATGTGTCCAGTGATACAGAGGATTGCGTAAAGTATAAGGGACAGTCTCGGCCCATTTTTCAAATTTTTCCCAATCTGATGCATCTCCGGTACAATAACGTTCATTGATACCATTGGTCCGCATGGCTCTCCACTTGTAATGGTCACCATTCAGCCAGATTTGTGTCATGTTTTCGAACCGTTTATCATCGGCAATCTCCTTGGGAGAAATGTGACAGTGGTAATCGAAAATGGGCATTTTGGCGGCATGGTCATGGTACAGTTCTTTGGCAGTCTCTGAATGCAAAAGAAAATCTTCGTCCATAAATGATTTCATAATGAGTTATGAATTAGGAGTTATGAGAAATAAGTTATGAAAAATTAATTAAAAAAATAAAGAATAGGAGGTGGAACGTGAAATCGAATTGAGCGTAAATTTATTCGCTATAATTTAAAGAGACGTTTCAGGTGCCTGTCGAAAAGATTTTCTTCTACACATTGACCAATCACTTCTTTGTTTGCCTTCAGCAAATCGGTATAATAGATACCCATCTCGGCCGCCACCTTGTAACCTACGTGTATAAGTTGCCTTAAATTCGGGTTGTAATCATGATGTCCAGGAATGTGCCTGAGTGTATTGGCGAATTTCTCGCTGCTCCAACCAGCCACCTCTTCAGCTGATGGAAGTTGGTCTGCTTTGATGTCAATCACATCAGCATAGGGTGCACACAACTCTTCCTGACGCGACAATGCCTGTGTGTAGATTGATTTGGCGGCTTTGAGTGCCTCTCCGTCCGAAACAGCCAGTCCTATAACTTCTTCAAGCCATGTTGTTCCGGCTGTCTTGATATGGATGCCTTTGTCGTATTTGGTGATAATTCTTTGAATTTCAGGATAGATGGAAAATTTATCTGAGCCAGAGTGAACACTTAGTTTCAGATTATCCATCAGGCTGAATTCCTTGACGGCATAATCGATAACCAGTATGTCCTCTTCGAATTCTTTGGCAAACATGGACACATCACCTACATAATCTACTCCTTTGTTAAACCTGCCTGTGAACTTTGGCGCGATGGTTTGAGCAGGGATGTTTTGGTTGGCGATCATTTTTAGAATAAAGAACAGCTCAACAGGTGATTGAGGGGATTCAACTTCGTCCATTGAAATCTCAGTCACGAAATTAGCTGCTCCCTTCCTATCGGCAATAAACCTATAGATTTTGCCCGCCTCGGAGATGGCTGTCAGAAATTTGTCTGCAACTGTTTTCAGTAATTCATCGTTTACCACGAATGGATGCGAAATGTTGGGAATGTTCAATTGACCAGTATAGGCCGAACAGGTTTTCACAAAGGCAGCAATTTCTTCCGTAGAGGCCGGAATCCCAATTTTTGAGGCAACATCAATGGTGAAGAAGTCGGAGGAGGATACAAAACCCTCCACATTGCTTAAATTGATATGGTCGGCATCTACACAATATTCGCCTGTATAGCCGAGTTCTTTTACCGCTTCATCAGCTTCTACCCTGGTATCTGCAGGATTTGAATGAACATACATGTGTTCCCTGTTAGATTTGTTCCATACAGGCGTTACTTCTATTCCTCCCTGTTGGGCTTTCATCAATGCTTTCAATTGGGCATTACCCTGGTGAACAAATCTGTCACCAATACCAAAACTATATTTTCCAATCTTTTTCATAAGTACAATATATTATTATTAATTGTTTAATAGGCGTAAAGCAACACAATTTTCATTCTGAAAAAAGGCAAAGTTCATGGTTGAAGATAATTCCGTGTTCGTTCACGAAATTAAATATTTTTTTGATCCATGGACAAATAAAATGGTATTTTTGTAAAAATAAATGAAAATAATTTTTTCCGTGTTCGTACACGATATAAATATAATGATTAGATTTGCTTCAGTTTTAACCAGACTCGATGAAGAAGAATATTCGAATCAAAGATATTGCACTCAAGGCAGGTGTTTCCATTGGTACGGTCGACAGAGTGCTGCACGACAGGGGAGAGGTATCTGATGAAACCAAATCGAAAATTCAACAAATTATAGATGATTTGGACTACCGACCTAATCTCCTGGCTAGCAGTTTGGCGTCCAAAAAGATTATTTTGTTTGCGACCCTGATGCCAAAAGCCTCCAGTCAAGATACGTATTGGTCGAAACCACAACTTGGAATTGAAAAGGCGATGAACCAGCTCAAAGCCTATGGAGTTAAAATCCAACAGTTTTATTTTGACATGGATGATTCGAACTCCTTTTCCACTCAGGCTGAAAAGATGCTTCAAATTTCTCCGGACGCTGTTATGATTGCACCCTGGGCAAAAAGGGAAGCAATCTGTTTGTCGAAGAAACTGGATGAAAAAGGAATTCCATATATTTATATTGATGCCACACTTGAAGAGACCAATCCCATTGGATTTGTTGCGCAGAGCCCTTCCGACAGCGGTTATCTTGCTGCCAAACTGACTGACTGGGGAGTGAACGACAAAAGCATAATCCTGTTAATCCATGTGGCTAAGGAACTAGACAATGCAAGTCATTTGATTCAGCGTGAGCAGGGTTTTATGCGTTATTTTGCTGAACGGGAAAATAACCACAGGATCATCAAAATGGAGGTTTCCGGCGAAGGTGATGAAATAGTCACTCATCTGAAAGAATTGGGAATTGAGCCTTGCAACGTTGACGGGGTTTTTGTGACCAATTCAAAAGTACATCTCGCAGCAGCTTGTTTCAAGTCTCTTTGTGTCACACCTAAAATTATAGGTTACGATTTGATTCCGATCAACATCGCACTTCTCAAAGAGGGAAAGATTGATTTTTTGATTTGTCAAAAACCGGAACAGCAGGGCAGTCATGCCATTTATTTGCTTTTCGATCATTTGGTTAAGAAAGAAAAGATCAAGAAAGAAAATTATACCGCCATTGATTTGATTACACGGGAAAACATTGATTTTTATAATTCAATCTAATATTCTAAACAGTTTAATAATTTAAAAAATGAAGAAAATTTCTTTTGACGACCTGAACGGAAAAGTATGTGTCATCACCGGAGGAGCCGGAGTGATTGGCATCTCACTGGTTAAAGCGTTGGTATCTGTCGGAACCAAAGTAGCGATTGTCGATATCAATGAAGAACTGGCTCAGCAAGTGGCTGCAGAGATCAGCGCTGAGTTCGGTGCAACCTGCATCGGTGTTAAAGCAAACGTCCTTGACAAGGAATCTCTTGAAGCTGCGAAACTGGTCATTAATGAGAAACTAGGACCAATAGAACTGCTGATCAATGGCGCAGGGGGCAATTCTCCGCAAGCCACCACGCAAGTCGAGCAAATGGAAGAATCCGATCTCGAAAACCTCGACAAGACCTTTTACGGCCTTCAGATGGAGGGTTTTGACAAGGTTTTCGCCCTTAATTTTAAAGGCACCATCCTGCCTACAATGGTTTTCACCCGCGACATGCTGATACAAAGGAAGGGTTCTGTTCTGAATATTTCTTCCATGAATTCCTATCATCCCCTTACTAAGATCCCTGCCTATTCAGCTGCCAAAGCTTCTGTCAATAATTTCACAGAGTGGCTGGCAGTCCATTTGGCTAAAATGGGCATCCGTGTCAATGCCATCGCTCCGGGATTCTTCATCACCAACCAAAATCGTTTCCTGGTATTGGATGAAAAAACTGGTGGATATTCTGCGAGAGGAAACAAGATCGTAACCAATACTCCCATGGGTAAATTTGGTGATCCTGATGATTTGCAGGGCGGTTCACTTTATCTCTTGTCTGACGTCTCCTCTTTTGTTACCGGTATAGTTATCCCGGTGGACGGCGGATTCAATGCATACAGTGGAGTATAAACCTATCGTTTAGAATGCTTGAAGGTTTTGAATCGTTCAATCAAATCCTTCCAATATTTCAAAAAAAACAATTCAAATTATACCAGATGAGTCTTACATTAAAACAAAATTGCAAAACCTCTTTGCTGGTGCCAACCAGTATGGGCGTTCGTATTACCCCTCTCAATGGACAGCCGGTGCACAGCAGTTCCCTTTTTCAGATGGAAGTGTCCAGTGCAGAGACCAATGTTGCCAGTATATCCTCCTACCTCGGGCTACCTGTAAAGGTCCTGACAACTTTTGTCAAAGACAGTCCGATTGCCAAAATGATCAAAAGCAATCTGCTGAGCAGACACATGTCCTACGAAGGTGTTGAGGTAGAGCAGGGAGATCCATGGGGTTACCGTCATCAGTTCAACATCGCCGACAGTGGCTACGGAACCCGCGGACCAAGGGTACAAAATGATCGTGCCGGAGAAGTTGGTCGTACGCTGAATGTGAAGGATTTTGATTTGGAGCGGATTTTTGTTCAGGAGGGTGTGCAGATTGTGCATCTTTCAGGATTAATTGGAGCTTTGTCGCCCGAAACAAGTACTTTCTGTCTGGAACTGGCCCGTGCGGCCAAGAAAAACGGAACACGCATCGCTTTTGATTTGAACTACCGTGCCTCGTTCTGGAAAGGCAGAGAAGAGGAGTTGAGCGCTATTTTTGAAGAAATTGCCTCTGTTTCCGATATTTTGATTGGTAATGAAGAAGATTTTCAGCTTTGTCTGGGAATTCAAGGCCCGGAAGCCGGTGGAAAACAGATCAGCTCTGAAATAGATGGCTTCAAAGAGATGATCTACCGCGTGAAAGCCAAATTTCCCAATGCTTCGGTCTTTGCCACCACCTTGCGGCAGGTCGTAAGTGTCAATGAACATCTCTGGGGCGCCATTGTGCTGGAAGGAAATGAATGGCATGTCGTTGAACCTCGCAAAATTACCATCCTCGACCGAATTGGTGGTGGAGACGGTTTTGTTGGTGGTTTGCTTTATGGAATTCTGAAAGGCTGGGAACCATCCAAATGGATCCAGTTCGGATGGGCTTCCGGTGCGCTTGCCACAACCTTCCTGACCGATTATGCCCAACCTGCCGACGAGGACATGGTATGGAGTATTTGGAAAGGGAATGCAAGGGTGAAGCGATAGAAAGCTAAAGGCTAACAGCTTTATTGAAATACAAAAACCAGTGTCTGCCGGACATTAAACAAGTTGCGAAATGATATACTACAAAATTGGTTCTACAGACCACGAACTCAGCAATGAAGATCTGAAAAAGGGTCTGTTTGAGGCATTTGAAAAAATGGGAAAACGCAACAAGGTGCTTGCGATTCCTCCTGATTATACCAGACTGCCCAGCAGGGCCGGCGAACTGACAGAAATGACCTGGCAGTATTATGGCAATGCTTTGACCGACGTACTGCCGGCATTGGGTACACATACTCCGATGACGGCTCACCAGATTAGTCACATGTTTGGTTCAATGCCTGCTTCCCTTATTCGGGAACATGACTGGAGAAATGATGTGGTAACAGTCGGTGAAGTTCCTTCAGAATTCGTCAAAGAGGTTTCAGAAGGAGCAGTCAATTTTCCATGGCCCGCGCAGGTAAACAAATTGTTGCTGGAAGGCAATTTTGATTTGATCCTCTCACTCGGTCAGGTGGTGCCACATGAAGTGGTCGGAATGGCCAATTACAATAAAAACATCTTCGTAGGAACCGGCGGAGTGGAAGGCATCAATAAAAGCCATTTTATCGGAGCAGCTTACGGCATGGAAAGAATGATGGGTCATGCGGATACTCCGGTACGCAGGGTCTTTAACTATGCATCGGATAACTTCACACAAAATTTGCCGATCATTTATGTCCAGACTGTGGTCGGACTTGACAAGACAGACGGGAAAATTAAAACGCGCGGTCTTTTCATCGGCGATGATATGGAAGTGTTTGATCTGGCAGCTCAACTTGCCCTGCTGGTCAATTTTGAGATGCTTGAAAAGCAATTGACAAAAGTGGTGGTTTACCTTGATCCGACAGAGTTCAAAAGCACCTGGCTTGGTAATAAATCTATTTACCGTACGCGGATGGCGTTGGCCGATGGTGGTGAGCTGATTATTTTGGCTCCTGCACTGATAGAGTTTGGTGAAGACAAGGAAATTGACCGCCTGATCAGAAAATACGGCTACTTCGGAACACCGGCTACCTTGAAGGCTTGCGATGATCACGAGGAACTTCGAAATAATCTGAGCGCCGCAGCGCACCTGATCCACGGTTCTTCTGAGGGAAGATTCAATATTACCTATTGCCCTGGCGGTGAAGCTAAAAACCTAACCCGGGCGGAGATCGAAAGTGTTGGTTTTAATTATGCCAACCTGGAGAATATGGAAAAAACCTACAACCACGAAAAGCTGAAAGATGGTTTCAATCTGATGCCCGACGGTGAGGAAGTTTTTTACATCTCGAATCCGGCCCTGGGACTCTGGGCTTTCAGGGATCGGTTTAAATATTAGTCGTGTTTGAACAAGAGGATGATGAGCAGGCTGAAATCCTCTCAAATCTTGTCTCTTGTCAATGTTAGTATAACTATTTGATTAATTGAGTATTAAAATTGAATGAAGATCATTATTGACGATAAAATCCCATACATTCATGGAGCTTTGGAGCCCTACGCCGAGGTAGTTTACCTGCCGGGATCTAAGACCACAGCTGAAGTGGTTCGGGATGCCGATGCCATTATCACACGTACGCGCACCATTTGCAACGAAGCTTTGCTGTCGGGCTCCAGTGTTAAGATGATTGCATCTGCCACCATTGGCTATGATCATATTGATACGGATTACTGCGATCGTGCAGGAATCAAATGGACCAATGCACCCGGTTGCAATGCCAGATCAGTCGAGCAATACATCGCTTCTGTCCTCATGGTAATGGCAGAGAAAAAGTCGTTATCTCTTGCAGGAATGACCATCGGCATCTTAGGGGTTGGCAATGTAGGATCAAAAGTAGCCAGACTTGCAGAAATTCTCGGAATGAGGGTGCTGTTGAATGACCCTCCAAGGGCTCGTACAGAAGGCGAACAAGGATTAGTGAGTCTCGAAAAGATTTTGGCTGAATCCGATATCATTACTCTGCATGTTCCGTTGAACATGGATGGTGTTGATGTCACTTTTCATCTTGCAAACGAAGATTTGTTTTCCCGAATGCTCCGGAAACCAATTGTGATCAACAGTTGCCGTGGTGAAGTGGTGAAATCCTTGGCATTGAAACAGGCCATCCAATCCGGACAGATTTCTGGAGCAGTGGTGGATTGCTGGGAAAATGAACCGGAAATCGATCTGGAACTATTGAATCTGGTTGATCTTGCGACTCCGCACATTGCAGGATATTCGAGGGATGGCAAAGCCAAGGGAACAGAAATGAGCGTTCAGGCAGTCAGTCGTTTTCTGGGACTCGGATCAAAAAACTGGAAAGCTACCCACGTTGAGAAACCGGCTTCTACCGAAATTCTCATTGATGGGACTCAAAAGTCGATGCAGCAGATTCTTTCAGAGGCAATTCTGGCGACTTTCGACATCAGGGAGGACGATGCCCGCTTGCGGGAAAGTGTGGAAACATTTGAAAAGCAACGCGGTGATTATCCGGTCAGGAGAGAATTTCCGGCTTTTACCATATATGGAAAAATCAATCAGATCAAGGCGATAGAGAAGCTTAAGAAGCTTGGGTTTAAGCTTTGATCAGGGAAAGACATTACTCGGAATTATATTTTTTGCTCAATTAAAGAAATGATAATTATAAATTAAATTAAAATTTAAAATGAAAAAGGCAGATATCGGGTTAATCGGTTTGGCAGTAATGGGGGAGAACCTCGTTTTGAACATGGAAAGCAAGGGCTTTACAGTGGCAGTTTACAACAGGTCGGTGGACAAAGTCGACAAGTTCATGGCCGGTCGTGGCGCAGGTAAAAATTTCATCGGCTGTCACAGCATTGCTGAGATGTGTCAGAATCTGGAACGTCCGCGCAAAGTAATGATGCTGGTAAAAGCAGGATCACCTGTTGATGATTTTATTGAGCAGATCATACCTCACCTCGAAGCAGGTGATATCATCATCGATGGAGGAAATTCCCATTTCCCCGACACCATTCGTCGTACCCAATATGTTGAAAGCAAAGGATTACTTTTCATTGGTACCGGAGTTTCAGGTGGTGAAGAAGGCGCTCTGTTGGGACCTTCCATGATGCCGGGAGGATCTCCAGCGGCATGGCCTGCAGTAAAGACTATTTTCCAGGCAGTTGCTGCCAAAGTTGATGGAGAACCATGTTGCGACTGGGTTGGTGAAAATGGAGCCGGTCATTTTGTCAAGATGGTGCACAATGGTATCGAGTATGGCGACATGCAGATTATCTGCGAAGCCTACCAGATCATGAAGGAATTGCTAGGAATGACAGCAGATGAAATGCACGATACATTTGTGGAGTGGAACAAAGGCGATCTTGACAGCTACCTGGTAGAGATCACGCGTGATATTCTTGGATTCAAGGATGAAAACGGAGAACCGCTTGTGGAAAAAATTCTGGATACAGCCGGCCAAAAGGGCACAGGCAAATGGACTGGTGTTGCAGCTCTTGATCTTGGAATACCTCTTACATTAATCGGAGAATCTGTATTTGCCAGATGTCTTTCTGCCCAGAAAGATTTAAGGGTGAAGGCATCCAAAGTGCTTCACGGTCCGGAGAAAAAATTCATCGGTGACCGCGAACAGTTCCTTGCTGACCTTAAAGATGCGTTGTTCGGAGCGAAGATTATCTCCTATGCGCAGGGTTATGATTTGATGGGAGAAGCTGCCAAAGAGTACAAATGGAACCTGAACAACGGCGGTATTGCATTGATGTGGCGTGGTGGCTGTATCATACGTTCCGTGTTCTTAGGAAAGATCAAGGAAGCATTTGATAAAAATCCAAATCTGGAACATTTGTTGTTAGATGCCTATTTCACAGAAACCATCGAAAAGGCGCAAGCAGGCTGGAGACGTGTGGTTGCGACCTCATTTACCAACGGAATTCCGATTCCTTGTCTGGCAACAGCATTAACCTATTTCGACGGATTCCGCAGCGAGCGTCTTCCTGCCAACCTGTTACAGGCACAGCGCGATTATTTTGGCGCCCATACTTACGAAAGACTGGACAAACCACGCGGTGAGTTTTTCCATACCAACTGGACCGGAAGGGGTGGAGATACCGCTTCTTCTACCTATACGGTGTAGTGTCTTCCTGCTCAACGAATGTCATCAAACTTCGGATAGAAAAACAGCTGCCCTTTTCGGGTGGCTGTTTTTCTGAACAATAAATTGTAAATTCGAAAGATCAACTGCGTGCAATTGGCAAAGCAATTTCAAAAATACCTATTCCTGCTTATCCTTGTTTTTTGTGGCTATTTTGCCCATTCACAAGATGATACCATACATATGGGCATTCATCAGCTGGAAAGCAAAATATTCAGAAGCAGGGGTGATTCCGCATTGAAGCAACAACAAGCAAGTCCGAACAGGCCATCTTCCTTGTTCCTTACCAAGAAACTGGAACTCTCGCGCAAGGTGCTCGGATGGCACCCATATTGGGCCTCTGCCTCCGCCTACCTCTCCTATGATTACAATGTTTTGTCTCATCTGTCCTATTTTAGTTATGAAACGGATACAGTAACCGGTGGATACAAAACCATCAATGGCTGGGATCAAACCCCAATCATCGATTTTGCGCATCAGCGTGGTGTTAAAGTGTTGCTGACTGTTACCAATTTCGGTTCTGCAGCCAACAAGGCCATCCTGAGAGATACATTGAGGCAGAAAAAAATGATCCAGACGATTATTTCGCTCCTGAAATCAAGAAACGGAGATGGAGTCAATTTTGATTTTGAATCGGTGAGCCTGACTTATCGTGCCAATCTGGTCTCTTTTATGCGGAAGGCTGCTCAATCCATCAAAGCAGAAATTCCCGGAGCTGAAATTTCGATGGCAACACCTGCTGTCGACTGGAACGGATCCTGGGATTTATCTGCTCTTGCCGCAATCTGCGACTACCTGATCGTGATGGGTTATGATTATTATTGGAGTAGCTCGCCCACTGCAGGTCCGGTTGCTCCGCTTGCAGGTGAGAGTTACAACGTGACAAGATCCGTTGACACCTATATTAGCGCAGGTGTGCCCGCTCAAAAATTACTGTTGGGGCTTCCCTGGTATGGATACAACTGGCCAGTCGTCTCCGGTGAGCGCAAAGCAGCTGCCACAGGTGCTGCAACAGCGGTTACATTCTCTGCCGCGGAGGGGCTCTCTGTCAATTATGGCAAAACATTCGATTTGACCACGAAGGTATCCTGGATGAGTTTCAGGGATGTTTCGAATAATTACCGCCAGGTATGGTACGATGATTTGCAAAGTTACGATGGTAAATATGAACTGGTGAAATCACGAAACCTTGCCGGAATAGGAATCTGGGCTCTGAGTTATGATAATGGGAAAAAGGAAATCTGGAATGGAATTCAATCTGCTTTTTCTGCAACAGGAATCCGGGATAATTTGGTGAATCAAAAGATAATTAGTGCACTCAATGTCTTTCCAAATCCGGTGAACGGCATTGCCTCCATTCAATTTAAATTGCAGGTAGCCCGGAGAGTGAATTTGCAAGTCATTGATATAAATGGAAAATCAATCTTGCGCTTGCTGGATAAGGAGTTGCCGGCCGACGAATACACGATCTATATGAATTGTTCCGGATTAAAAAATGGTCTGTATTTATTGGTTTTTACGACGGACAAAGGAAACATGTCGTTCAAATTTATCGTAGAAAATGATTAAAAACCGTACCTTTGCGGCAAAATTTATTTTTTCACTTTTCTATCCGATGAAATTAATTTGAACTTCGAAAAACACACTGAAATTCAAATCAATTTCATCTTGAAATAAAAATCACATTAATAAAATATGAAAGATATAAAACGCACACTTTTAATGATTCTTGATGGCTGGGGAATCGGGGACAAAAGCTCATCAGATGCCATTTACACGACACATCCAACATTTATTGATCATCTCTGGAATACCTATCCACATAGTCAGTTGCTTACTTCAGGCGAAAACGTAGGTCTTCCTGACGGTCAAATGGGCAACTCTGAAGTGGGTCACCTGAATATTGGCGCAGGTCGCGTTTTATACCAGGATCTGGTGAAAATCAACAAAGCGATCCGCGAAGATACCCTCAAGGACAATCCAAGGATTTTTCAAGCATTTAGCCATGCAAAGGAGCGCAACAAACCTGTGCATCTGATCGGTCTGATTGGTCCCGGCGGAGTACATGCCCTGAGTTTGCATATGGTTGCCCTTGCACAGATTGCGACAGACATGGGTCTTGAAAAGATATTCATTCATGGACTGACCGATGGTCGTGATACTGATCCGCGTTCGGGATATGGTTTCGTTGAGGAAGATTTGAAAAACCTCGCAACCACCAAGGCGAAATTTGCCACCCTGGTTGGACGCTATTATGGTATGGACCGCGACAACAACTGGAACCGCGTGAAACTTGCGTATGATCTTTTGACCAAATCTGCTGGTCGTAAATGCAAGGATCTTCTGGGTGCCATTCAGGAGTCGTACGATGAAGGAATCACCGATGAGTTTATCAAGCCCATCGTTATGACGGATGAGCATGATCTGCCACTGGCAACGATTCAGGAGGGTGATGTAGTTATTTGCTTCAATTACCGGACTGACCGTTTGCGGGAGATGACCATCGCTTTTACACAGGAAAATCATCACGAGCAGGAGATGCATACCATACCACTGGAATGGTATACAATGACCAATTACAAATCTTCCTTCAAGAATATCAATGTGATTTTCGACAAGGACAACGTATACAATACGCTGGGAGAAATTGTTTCCAAAGCCGGTCTGAATCAAATCAGGATCGCTGAAACAGAAAAATATGCCCACGTAACTTTCTTCTTTTCAGGAGGAAGAGAGATTGAATTCAATGGAGAAAAGCGGATCCTTATCCCTTCACCCAAAGTGGCCACCTATGATCTGCAACCCGAAATGTCGGCACCAATTGTTAAAGACGCCATCGTGGCCGAGCTGAACAAAAAAAGTGCGGATTTCATTTGTCTCAATTTTGCCAATGGAGACATGGTAGGTCATACAGGTGTTTACAGTGCGATCCAATCAGCCATCAAGGCAGTTGATCAGTGTGTCAATGAGGTGGTTACCGCTGCCAAGGCCAATGGATACGATGTGGTGGTTATTGCAGATCATGGTAATGCAGATTTTGCAGTCAATGAAGACGGAAGTGCCAATACTGCCCACTCGCTGAATCCTGTTCCCTGTATCTGGGTGACTGATCAAAAGGATGCAGTCATTCAGGATGGAATTCTGGCTGACGTGGCACCTACAATTCTGAAGATTATGGGATTGGATATCCCGGTCGAAATGACTGGTAAAGCGCTGATATGATTGAAATTGGAAAAGCCATAGTCAGTCTGGATGTTCTGGAATCAAAATTTTGCTGCGATCTGGATCAATGCAAAGGTGCCTGCTGTGTCGATGGTGACAGCGGAGCTCCTGTGACCCGTGAGGAAGCGGCTATGATTGAGGAATTGTATCCTCTGTTCGAAGAATATCTTTCCGATGAAAACAAAAAGGAGATTGGCATTCAAGGTTTTTCGCTGATTGACAGTGACGGAGATCTGGTAACCCCGATTGTAGGGAAAAACGAGTGCGTTTTCACTTTTGTGGACGAAGCCGGAATCACCAAATGCGCGATCGAGCGGGCATTTTTCGAAAAAGGAACTTCATTCAGAAAACCTGTTTCCTGTCACCTTTTTCCGATCAGAATTACCGAATACAAAAGATTCGACGGTGTGAATTACGAAAAACTGAAGATATGCAAACCCGGCAGGGTTTGTGGAAAAGCCAGCGGCATGCCGCTATGGCAATATCTGGAAGATCCGTTGGTCAGAAAATATGGCGAGGATTGGTACAGTGAGTTGAAACTTGCTGTCGGACATCTTTCCGATAAGAATCAGGAACAATAAAAAAGAGGCTTATTCGTAAGCCTCTTTTTTACTTCTGGGAAGTCTTTCGATGCATGACTTTAACCTGTTTGTAATCTCACTGATGGAGCCTTCACCATTGATTGACTCATATTTTCCGGCATCCTTGTAATATTTGATGACAGGTTCTGTCTTCTCACGGTAAACCTCAATCCTGTTTTCGATGATACTGCGATCCGCATCATCACTTCTTCCCGAAGTAGTACCTCTTCCCATCAATCGGGAGATAAGCACATCCTTTGTTACCTCGAGCGAAAGCATGGCACTCACGTTCCTGCCATAATGAACCAATAGTGTGTCCAGTGCCAACGCTTGTGGAACAGTGCGTGGGAATCCGTCAAACAAAAAACCGTTGGCTGAAGAATTTTTATCGAGTTTGTGTTGAATCAATTCAATGACCATGGAATCGGGAACAAGCTCTCCCTTGCAGATAATATCTTTGGCTTGCTGACCGATTTCAGTGTCAGCTGCAATTTCTTCACGCAGAATATCGCCTGTAGAAAGGTGTACCAACTGGTAAGCATTGGAAAGGTAAGACGCCTGGGTACCCTTCCCGGCGCCGGGAGGACCAAATAGAACCAGATTTATCATGAAATTTATTTAACTAACGTATAGATATCTTTTAAGTTACGACCCCTGCGATCATAGTCCAGACCGTAACCGACAATGAAATCATTGGGAATCTCGATGCCGATGTAATCGAGATGAATATTTACTTTGATTGCATCAGGCTTGAATAGCAATGTGGCAATTTTTACCTCCCTGGCACCTCTTATATTGATCTGCCTGATCACATCCTCAATGGTATGACCTGAATCTACGATATCTTCCAGAATTACAACCGTGCGATCCTGGATGCTTTCATTCAAACCGATCAATTCCTTGATCTCTCCGGATGAAGAAGTTCCGGTGTAGGAAGCAAGTTTAAGAAACGATATTTCTGCATCATTGAGTTCGAGTTCTTTCATCAGATCGGCGGCAAACATGAACGAACCATTTAAAATACAGACAAAAAGTGCGCTTTTTCCTTCAAGATCAACCTTCATTTGAGCTGCCATCTTTTTAATTGCTGCCTGTATCTCTTCATACGGATGAGAGATCTCAAATTCTTTGTCCCAAAGTTTGACACGCTTCATTCAAAAATATTTTAATTGTTTACCTGTTCCCGTATAGACCAATCCGGGCTCGTGAGGGAAGTGTTATTGCAAAGGTTCGACAAATATAAAATTTTCTTTTGGGGGGGGCAAAAAAAAAAGCACATCTGACGAGTTAAATGGGTACAATATCGAATATATTGTACTTTTGAGCTAAATAAAAACAATTTCCATGACGCAAGGATTAAAACCAATAATTAGTATCATCATGGGCAGTACGTCCGATCTGGCCGTGATGACCGGTGCTGCTGAAGTCTTGAATCAGCTCGAAATTCCTTTTGAAATGAACGCATTGTCGGCTCACCGGACACCGGATGAAGTGGAAAAATTCGCCAAAGGAGCCTATTCACGCGGCATCAAAGTCATTATCGCAGCAGCAGGAATGGCAGCACACCTTCCCGGAGTCATTGCAGCAATGACTCCAATTCCTGTCATTGGGGTGCCGATAAAAGCTTCATTGGATGGCTGGGATTCTATTCTGGCAATTCTTCAGATGCCTCCCGGCATCCCTGTCGCTACGGTTGCACTCAACGGATCCAGAAATTCGGCGATCCTTGCAGCCCAGATGATTGCCACAGGGGACGAGAAATTGATGGCCAAGTTGATTCAATTCAAAGAAGATCTTAAACTCAAGATTGTGGAAGCCAATGGTGAATTGGCACAGGTCAAATATCCGTTTAAAACCAATTAGGGATTCTTTTTTCTCTGATTTTTACGGTAACTTGTAGGGAGCGCGGTCAGCAGCTCCCTTTTTTATTTCCCCTCGCTGTGGGGTTGACCGGACTCTCTTTACCGAAATATCAGCGTCATGAGTATCAGGGGTCTTCTATCCGGTCTATTGGTATGTTTTTCTGCTCAATTGCTGACGTTGAGTGCTGGTGCCATTGAAAGAGGCATTTTGGTGGGAGCAAGGGAAGCCGCGCTGGCGCAGGCTGTAACCGCACTGTCAGGAAATTTCACAATCTTCAACAACCAGGCCTTCCTCGTTGAAGCCGGTTCGCCTGCTCTCACTATTTCCTACCGCCAACCTTATTTGATCAGCGGACACAACGAATGTGGGCTTTCATTGGTTTATCCGACCCGTCTGGCAGTTCTTGCAGCAGGTGTTACCCAGTCGGCAATTGCCAACTACCGTGAATCTACCATTGGAATTTCAATCGCCAGGGAACTTTCGGGTAAGTTGTCTGCAGGTTTACTGTTCAACTGGTTCTTTCTCAATTTTCCTGAAATAGATCGTTTTAAAGGATCTTTGAATGTGGATGGCGGTGTCAGGTACCAGTGGAATGAAAAGCTGAAACTTGGTTTTCATTGGAAAAATATCGCCTCATCAAAAATCGAAACTTTTCAATATAGTTTGGATTTTCCGTTGATAATCAGGGGAGGAGCCTCCCTGCAGTTAACAGAGCGGATTTTACTCGCCGGTGAAATCTTTTATGAACAAGGATTTGGCTCAGGAGTCCGTTTTGGAACCGAGGTCATATTAACTGATAATTTTCAGTTGAGGGGTGGTCTCGCAACCAATCCATTTCAGCACTCTTTCGGTTTTGGTTACAGGTGGGATACCTGTCAGCTTGATTTTGCCATGGTTCACCACGAATTATTGGGTTACTCTCCAACGATATCATTGAGTTTTTACTTTAAGTGAAATTCAGATGAGGATATTTTCATGCCATCCCGAAAAAATGGATGGGTTTTGGTCTCACCAATTTAAAACCTATAATTCATCAATATGATGAAGAAAATTTGTCCGGTTATTTTTTCAATCCTGCTGATGTTTTGTTGGGCAATATCCGGATTTTCCCAACAGACTGATCTGAAGAATGAGCAGCGGATAGAGGAATTGGCAGAATCCCTGGCTGAACAAGATGATTCAGGTACGGAGAATACCCTGTTGTTGGATGACCTTAGTTATTATGCATCTCACCCCATATTCATTAACAGTGCATCGGAAGAGGAACTTCTGCGCCTCAATCTTTTGAACTTCAAGCAGGTTAGGAGCATCATCGCCTACCGTGAAAAATATGGAGGCATATTAACGCTTGATGAGTTGTCGGTGTTAGGTGATTTCAATGAGGATTTTCTTCGAAAAATCAGACCTTTTGTTGTTTTGGAAAAGGAACTTGACTCGCTTCAGGTTGGGAGGCAGAACCATGTGAGTCAATCACTTTTGACAAGGGCAAAAAGGACATTTCCTATCTCTGAGGGCTATATATCTTCTTCAGGAAAGACTGCGGCATACAGTGGCAAACCATACAGCTATTTCACCAGGTACCGGGGAGAGGTAGGCAAATGGCTCGAAGTGGGCATAACTGCCGAAAATGATGCAGGAGAAACATTCTTTAGCAGGTCTAACAAGAGCTTTGATTTCTTATCGGGTTTTATCTGCTGGAATGGGAATAAACTGATCCGGAAAATTGTGTTGGGAGATTTTCATCTTCGATTCGGTCAGGGATTGAATCTTTGGTCGGGAGGCGGGGTCAGCTATGTTTCGGACCTCACTTCGCTGATGCGGACAGGGGAAGGAATACGGCCTTACAGTTCATCGGATGAAAGTCGGTTTTTCAGGGGAGCGGCAGTTCAACTGAATTTGAAACCGGCAAGACTCTCCCTGTTTTATTCCAATCGGCGAAAAGACGCCAATATTGAGGCCGATTCATCCGGCAATAATTGGATTACTTCCTTCAGGATGGATGGTTTTCACCGGACAGTATCAGAATTGTCGGATGAACAAAATGTCAATGAACTCATGATTGGGGGATATGCCGACTTTCGATTCAAATACTGGAGATTTGGAATTCTGACTTCCTGCCAGAAATTTGGACTGCCGGTTTCTAATGGGGACGCACCTTACAAATCAAAATCCTTTGAAGGTGATTTGAATGTCAATTACGGAATTGATTACCATTTGGTTTTGAATCAGATCAGTGTGTTTGGAGAGGTCGGGACGGCACAAAACAACAAGCCGTCTGTGGTGAACGGTTTGGTATGGAAAGCCAATCCGCAGCTTTCATTTTCCTTTCTTTACCGCTATTTCGATCCTGCATTCCAATCTTTCAACTCTGGCGCTTTTGCTGGTGGCAGTGGTGGAATGAATGAAGAGGGTTTCTTTGCTGCCTTTGAATATACCCCTGTCGCCAAATTAAAAATCAGTGGTCAGTCTGATCTTTTCTATTTTCCCTGGATGACCTACCAGACCATCACACCGGATCGGGGACGTACTTTGGCATTTCAGGCAGAGTATAATTTCAAACCCGGACTGGTGGCCTATTTTCATGCTAGATACGTATGCAAACCTCAGAAAATATCCGGTTCAACGGGGATTCCTGAGCAGTGGGATGCCAATACTACCAAATCCAGGATTCATCTGGATTGGAAAATCAACGACAGATTCCAGTTAAGGAGCAGGTTGGAGTATGTTGGATACCGGTACAATGGGAATAAAGAGACTGGGTATTTGCTGTTTCAGGATTTTATTTGCACGATTTCGACCCAATTGAAATATTGGGTCAGGTTTGCCTGGTACCATACAGATGGCTATAATTCAAGGGTCTATAGTTACGAGAATGATCTGCTTTATTACTTTGCAATTCCTGAATTCCACGGCGAAGGAATCAGATCCTATCTTAACCTGAAATGGCAGCCGGATCCATTTTTTACATTTTACCTTAAAACCGCCTATACCTTGAGAAAAGGGGCAACAGTGATGGGATCTGGAAATGATACCACCTCGGGCAATTGCAGATTTGAGTTGAGAGGTCAGATATTCCTCAAATTCTGATTTAAAAAGATGGATAAGGAATGAATTGTGAAGGAAAATGAAAATTGAGATTGCACAAAATGCATAAGTGCTGATTTTTAGAATGCTACCCTCTGATTGGCATAATATACAGTCGGCAGAATCCATTTTTAAATTGGGGAGATTTCATTCATGTGCGAAATTCATGGTAATAATTCCTTACTTCGCTTCCTTCAAAGGTTAAAATTATCTAAATAAAGATCCTTTAAAGCGATATTTTGTAACTTTACCGCGCCCCAATCGCGGGTAACCGAAAAACATAAAAGGAAGAAAATGCATTCAATGCACAATTTTGACGAAATCCGTCCTTACCGGAACGAAGAATTCTGTGAAGTTATTGCCCGATTATTGGAGGACCCCCAATTTAATGAAGTCCTGTTGAAAATTTCGAATAATAAGGTGGATGATCTGGAGCGTATGAAAGCGGGATTGCGTGCAACCAAGACCATTGAAGATTTTCAGTCACGGTTCATTGTACCTCTCATCAACAATTTTATGTCAGTAAGTTCCAAAGGTTTGTCGATGACCGGACTGGATGAACTAGACAAGAATCAGCGATATTTATTTATTTCCAACCACCGTGATATTATTTTGGATTCAGCACTGCTCAATGTTGAAATGCATGCCAGCGGTTTTAGCCCTACAGAGATTGCAATCGGTAGTAATTTACTGATATTTCCCTGGATTAATGATCTTGTTCGAATCAACCGTTCATTTATCGTGAAACGAAATATTCCGGTGAAGGAAATGCTGACCGCCTCCAAATTGCTTTCTCATTATATCCGTCATATGATCACTCATGGAACCGATTCGATATGGATCGCACAAAGAGAGGGCAGAGCGAAGGATGGGAACGACATCACCCAGCCCGGACTCCTGAAAATGTTGAACATGTCCAATTCTGCCGGATTTTATGATGGATTTAGGGAACTCAAAATTGTACCAATGGCCATTTCGTATGAAATTGAGCCGTGCGGGAACGAAAAGGTGGCAGAATTGAAGATGAGGGAGAGCGATCCAAATTTCCAAAAGACAGCGAAGGATGATCTAATCAATATGGTAAGCGGGCTAAAAAATCAAAAAGGCCGGATTCACATTCAGTTTGGTCAACCCATAGCAGAGGATGTGCTTCACCGAATTGCCGAAGAACACTCCATGAACGAGCGCCTTCGGTTACTTGCCGAGCAGATAGATATTGAAATATACAAAAGCTACAAACTTTTCCCGGGTAATTATATTGCGTACAATCTGTATTTTAAAACTTCGAAGTACTCCAATAAATATAACGAATCGGAAAAAGAAGCTTTTCTTGAATTGACCCACCAACGATTGAAACTGGTGAACGAAGACATTGAAGATTCAATGATTCTCTGGCTGAAAATGTATGCTACTCCGGTATACAATTATGAGAAATTTGTACTGGCAGAGGCAGGGCAACCCGAACTTTAATGGAAAAATACCCTGTAGAAGATAATCAGAAGAATTAAAATCAATCCAATCGTTACATAAGGTTTGCAAAAATTTAAAGAATAGCCGAACCCAAATCTTTTAGGCACAAAAATTCTTGAATCTGCGCGATTGCAGTAAAAAATTCCCCATTTGTAATTTCCGGAATCACCGGTAGGGTCATTAAATTCTTGCATAATGGATTTATTCGACGTTTAGCAGTTTTTCGCTTAATGCTACGAGTGTCGCCTTCTTGTCGTTGGTGTTAATCAGGACGGATATGTTATGACGGCTTCCTCCGTAAGAGATCATCCTAAGTGGAATATTGTCGAGTGCAATAAATACTTTGGATGCAAAACCTGTTTCTTCGGCAATCATGTTCCCGACGATACAAACGATAGATTGGTTTTTATCCACTTCAACATCTCCGTACTCCTTTAATTCATTGACAATCTCATCAAGATGCTTGGGGTTGTCGATGGTGATGGAAACTGCTACTTCTGAGGTCGTAACCATGTCGATGGACGTTTTGAAATACTCGAAGATTTCAAAAATATTTTTCATGAAACCATAGGCATTCAACATTCTTCCTGACCGAATCTTGATGGCTGTAATTCCGTCTTTGGCGGCAACTGCTTTGATACCAGCACCTTTACTTTCTGCGGTAATCAATGTTCCCGGATCCGGCGGATTCATCGTGTTTTTGAGTCTGACAGGAATATTGTTGTTTCTGGCAGGTAAAACGGTTTGAGGGTGCAGAATTTTGGCTCCAAAATAAGCCAGCTCAGCTGCTTCGTTGAAAGAGAGGACATCCACTCTTTTGGTGTTTTCGACGAAGCGGGGATCGTTGTTGTGAAAGCCGTCAATATCGGTCCAGATCTGCACTTCACTGCTGTTGATGGCTGCACCAATGAGGGTAGCGGTATAATCTGAGCCTCCGCGTTGCAGATTGTCGATCTCTCCCAGTTCGTTCCTGCAAATAAAACCTTGTGTAATATAATAATCAGCCTTTGTTCCGGATGAAATAATTTCGTTCAGCTTTTGCTTGATGAACCTGCTGTCAGGCATCATGTCTGAGTCGATTTTCATGAAGTCAAGGGCCGGAAGCAAAGTGGCGCTGTATCCTTCTTCCTGTAAAAGAAGGGTAAAGAGTGCTGTCGAAATCAGTTCACCCTGTGCCAGAATCGCACGTTCACCCACTTCGGAGAAAGTCCCTACTGTAAATGATTTGATGAAATCAAAATGTTCCTCCAGGATTTTCTTGCCCTGATCCTTGCTGGTATTGCTTTTGTAAAGTTCAAAGACAACATTGTAGTATTTTTTTTCAAGGGCGCTGATCAGGGCAAGCGCAGATTCCTTGTTTTTTTTGGTCAGGTAATCAGATATTTCTACCAGATTGTTGGTAGTACCGGACATGGCGGATAAGACAACCATTTTCTGCTTTCCGTCGGTAATCAATTTCATGACCGACCTCATATTTTCAATTGAACCGACTGAGGTTCCTCCAAATTTATATACTTCCATCGCAAATACTTTTAGAATCTGTTCTAAGACGGTGCAAAAATAAGAATAATATAAGGTATTGTGCTTATCTAAAGTTTTTTGGTGAAAATTTGAACTTACGATTCGTAAGTAGTCTTATAACTGATAACTACTTGATAATTTTGGAGATGGCTTTGAATTCTGCAGCAGATGCAGAACGTGTCAGTTCAAATAGTATCGATTCAACGGTTGAAATGCGGATTCCTTCCTGACTGAAGCGATTGAGGGCGATCTGTTTTTCGGTGAGGTTCCTCGAACTGATACAGTCTGAAATGACAACAGGTTGATACCCTTTTTCCTGAAGATCAATCGCCGTTTGAAGGACGCAAACATGAGATTCAATACCGCAAATCAGAACAATGGATTTGCCTGTCTGTTCAAGCAGATGGACACAGTCGGGTTCATCCATACAACTGAAGGACTGTTTCTCGATGTAACTAAATGATGGATAAAGAGAACTGATTTCTGGGATTGTCGCTCCCAATCCTTTGGTATATTGCTGGGAAAATATGGTGGGGATATTCAGTGCCGCAAACCCTTGCAGTAATTTAATACAATTGGTAACCAGGGCTTCTTTCTCTGCCATTACCGGATAAAGCTTTTCCTGTATATCGATGATAAGTGCGGTGCATTCTTCTCTTTTGATACGCATATATGGATGAATTACAGTTTGTAAATATGAAGTTAGGGTCGTGATATCCGGTGATGGAGCATTTATTCAATCCATGCCTTTTCCTATCTGATATCTGAATATTTTCTTCGTTTCAGGACAAAATAGTTCCAAACGATGCTTTTGTTCGACATGACACGGGGTGAATTGTTCGTGGCGGTATTGAAAATATTGCGCCGCTTTTTCATGAGCGCCGGAATGTGCAAGTAAAATTTCAAATGCGCCGACAGGACCCTTCTAAATGAGCCGAATTCACCTTTGAACAGGAACACGAATGCAGCCAAACCATCGAGAACCATTCTGGCCGGTAATAGGATGGCCAGTTGCTTTCCTGGAAGGTTCTTGAAGAGCAGAAAGAGATTGTTGCGGAAATTGAGATGGATTTTCAGCGGGCTGTTGTATTTGAGGGTACCTCCGCCAAGATGAAAAACCACGGATTCCGGAGATGCAAATATCTGAAAACCGAGATGCCTGGCACGCCAGCAAAGATCAATCTCCTCCATGTGTGCCCAGAAATCAGCATCAAAACCACCACATTCACGCCAGACAGATGATTTGATCATCATACAGGCGCCTGATGCCCAGGATATAGGTATGGATTGATTGTATTGCCCGAGATCTTTTTCAACCTCCTGCAGAATCCTTCCCCTGCAATAAGGAAATCCAAAACAGTCGATAAAGCCTCCGGCAGCACCTGCATATTCAAACTCATCCGGATGGTTAAGACTTAAAATCTTCGGCTGGCAAATCGCAATGGTTGGATCTGATTCCATCAGCAGGAGCATTGAATCCAGCCATCCGGGCGTGACTTCCACATCCGAATTGAGCAACACAAAATACGCTGATTGAAGTTCTTTTAAAGCCCTGTTGTAACCTTCTGCGAATCCGAAGTTCTTTTCGAGTTGCAAATAGGTCACCGATGGAAACATGCTTTCGACGGTGACCCTGCTGTCGTCAGTTGACCCGTTGTCAGCCACAATAATTTCCACATTTTCATTCGAATTGGCCACAACCGAAGGAAGAAACCTTTTCAGGAATCCGCTTCCATTCCAATTAAGGATGACGATGGAGATTTTTTGGTTGCCGGTCATTATTGTCGATTTATCTATGCAGGTACAATTATCCGCCCTTTTTCGCTATTATGCTTTTATACTTCAGCTGCTTCTCTTTGATGTTTCCACCTTTTGTGCGACCACAACCAAAGTTCGGGAACCTCCAGAATTACTTCTTCGATCATTCGGGTTGCTTTCTCTGTGATTTCGAAGGGTTCAGTTTGTGCTGCATGGGCGGCAATCACTGTAAATTCCATTCGATTGTATCCGCGTTTTAATTTTCTGACGTGGCAAAAAATAACTGCAGCATCAAGTTTTCGGGCAACTTTTTCTGTTCCGGTCACGATAGGCGTATCCTGGTTAAGAAAAGTGGTCCAGTATTGAATTTCATTCTTCCTTGGAGTCTGATCCATCAAAAAAGCACTTGCCCAGGGTTTTTTCTCCTTGGAATCGGAGGACAACTGCCTGTAGGTATCCGCCCTTTCGAGGGGCGTAATACCAAACCGTGCTCTCATGTTATAGTAAAATTGGTCAAAGCTATTGTTGGTGAGCTTCTTGTAAACAACATATCCCCCAAATTTAGAGTGCAATGGCCAACTGCAGTTCCATTCCCAGTTGTTGTAATGTCCGAGCGCCAGCACAACAGGCCGGCCATCAGTTAAAAATTGTTCAGCTAAATCCAGGTTGAGAATAGTCAGTCGCTTTTTGATCTCCTTCTCGGAAATGCGATCAAAATAGAGGGTTTCAATAAAACTGTCGATGAAATTCCGATAGAATTTCTTGGCTATCATTCTAATTTCACCGATTGATTTTTCAGGAAATGAGTTGGAAAGATTGGTGAATACCACTTTCCTGCGGTATCTGATGACATAGTAAATGAGTGGAAAAACGAGATCAGATGCGACATAATGAAATCGAAGCGGAAAGAGTTGAATGATCCACGTGGATGCCCTCAAATAATAGTATCCTGCTTTGGCTTTCAAATTCATCGCTGTCTGCAATAATTGTTTTCGATAACAGACTGAAATTCCTTGTGGTAATTTTTGTTGGTGGCAACAATTTCACCGCTGAAAAGAAAATTGTCGTTTCCTCTAAAATCGGTAACGGTACCACCCGCCTGACGTAATATCAAGGCTCCGGCTGCTACATCCCACGGACTGAGTCCTACTTCCCAAAATGCCTCAAACCTCCCTGCTGCTACATACGATAGATCTGTTGCAGCAGATCCCAATCTTCTGACACCATGTGAGTGGATCATGAAAAACTGGATTGACTCAATGAATTCTTCGGTATTTTTGACCTCCCCGTATGGGAAACCCGTGACAATCAGGGCTTCTTCTGTGGTGGAGGCTTCCGAGACATGGATTTCTTTCCCATTCAGCATGGCTTTGCTTCCTTTCCAGGCATAGAAGCATTCGTCGCGGGTTATTTCGTAGACCACACCCAATACTATTTCATTTTCTTCAAGTAATCCGATACTTACGGCATAGGGTGGGGCACCATGGATGAAGTTGGTTGTTCCATCCAGTGGATCTATCACCCATCTGTATTTCTCACCTGATTCAGAGGCCGTTCCTTCCTCAGTTATAAATCCTGATCCGGGCATCAATGTTTTGAGTCCTTCAACAATCATCTCCTCCGCTTTTTTGTCGACATAGGAAACAAAATTGGCTTTCCCTTTCAGTTCAACACGCTTGAGATCAAAGTTGGTCCTTTCCTGTGCGATGAATGCACCGGCAGATTTTGCGATAGAGATTACCTCCTGACAGATTTTTTCCAAATCAATAAATTTTAATGCAAAAGTAACGATTATCCTTAGTCGTTCCAATTGTTATTTCAGAGCAAATCAACCGTAATATGGCCATTGCCGCTGATCTGTTTTAACCTGACCAATCTTGTTGTATTCATTAAATCAGCCTGATAGGGTGCCTCCACCTTGATGTAATTTTCCGTCCAGCCACCGGTGTACTTTTTGTTTTCCTGATTTTCAAAAAGAACAGTCGCTGTTCTTCCCAGATTATTCTGATAAAACTGAAGCAGTTTCTTCTCAGACAATTGGATTAATCTTTGAGTCCTGAGTTTACGTACAGCTACCGGTACAGTACCGGATATCGCCAAAGCCCTGGTATTCGCCCGCTCAGAAAAGGGAAATGCATGAAATTGCGAGACATCCAAACGCTCAACAAATTGATAAGCCTTTTCAAACAAGTCGTCAGTTTCACCGTTCATTCCTGCAATCAAATCTACCCCGATAAAAGCATATGGCAATTGTTTTCTGATTTCATCAACCCGTTGTTGAAAGAGGGCAGTGGTATACCGTCTTTTCATCAGGGTAAGTACTTCATCGGTTCCGGCTTGAAGGGGAAGGTGAAAATGTGGAGCTATTCTTTTGGACTGAGCTACCAGGTCAATGATTTCATTGGTTAGCAGGTTGGGTTCAACAGATCCTATTCTGATTCTGACAATCTCTTCTGTTTGGTCAAGCGCTTTGAGCAGATCCAGAAAAGTTTCACCTGTGCTTTTCCCAAAGTCACCAATATTTACTCCGGTGAGGTTGATCTCCTTAATTCCTTGTAGTGTTAAGTCTTTTGCTTCCTGTACCAGATTTTCAATGGATGGATTTCTGCTCTTTCCTCTGGCAAGTGGAATGGTGCAGTAAGTGCAGAAATAATTGCAGCCATCCTGCACTTTCAGAAAACTGCGGGTTCGGTCACCAAAAGATGCAGAAGGTTGAAAATCTGTAATCTCTTTGAAAGTACAGCCATGTACTTCACTGAGAGCATGTTTGTCGAGGTTTTCGAGGTAGCTGGTGATGTTGAATTTGTCATTGGCTCCCAGTATCAGGTCAACCCCCTCAATGGCTGCAGCTTCTTCAGGTTTGAGTTGGGCATAGCATCCAATGACCACGACAAATGCAGCAGGATTATGTCGCGTTGCCTGCCGGATCATGGCCCGGCTTTTTTTATCGGCTGAGTCGGTGACAGAGCAGGTATTGATGACATACACATCTGCATGTTCCTTAAAATCAACCTTGATGAATCCCTTTTCCTGAAAGGAACGCGCAATCGTTGAGGTCTCCGAAAAATTGAGTTTGCACCCTAGCGTGCCAAAAGCAACTTTTTTGTCTTTAAAATCCATTTTTATGCTTCAAGGCGACAAAAATACTGAATTGTTTGAACGGTCCGGAAAAAATAGCGACAACCGAATGGTTCACCTGAGAATTCAAGGTAACTACCCACGCATTGGTTATTTCCGCTGTTGAAGAGATGTCCAAAAGCATTGGATCCTTTCCTGAAGTGGAAACTAAAATCGAATCCTGCTGCTCAATGTCTTACAGAATTCAAAATTGACAATCTGAAATTACAGAAGGTCACTGGCCAATTCGGCCAGGTAGCTTCTTTCTCCTTTCAGGAGATTGATATGCGCGAATATATCCTGACCTTTCATCCGGTCGGTAAGGTAAGCCAACCCGTTCGACTGCATATCCAGGTAAGGTGAGTCAATCTGCTGGATATCTCCTGTAAATACCATTTTTGTGCCTTCTCCGGCCCTCGTGATAATTGTTTTTACCTCATGCGGCGTGAGATTCTGAGCCTCATCAATGATAAAATAGCAATTGGAAAGACTCCGTCCGCGTATAAATGCCAGAGGACAAATCACCAGCCTCTCCTCTTTTTGAAGGTCTTCAATGACATGGTGTTCATGGGTGTGGGTATCGAAACAACGTTTGATTACCGCCAGATTGTCAAACAAAGGTTGCATATAGGGTGAAACTTTCTCCTGGGCATCTCCCGGAAGGAAACCGATGTCGCGGTTACTCAGTGCTACAATCGGGCGGGCAAGCATGATCTGATCATAAATATTATGCTGGGCAATGGCAGCCGCCAGCGCAAGGAGTGTTTTTCCGGTACCTGCCTTGCCGGTCAGGCTTACCAGTTTGATTTCAGGATCCATCAGTGCCTGTAACGAAAATGTCTGCTCGGCATTTCTGGGTTTAATGCCAAATGCAACCTTTTTATCTACACGTTCCAGCCTGGATCGAAATGTATTGTAATGGGCGAGTACACTGGCGTTCTGACTTTTCAAAATGAAAAACTCATTGGGGAAGGGCTTCTTTTCAATGCCGGATTCTTCCACAGAAAGGAAGTTGTTCTCATACAGTTTGGCAATCAGCGGATCATCAAAATCTTTAATTTCCCTTATTCCCTGGTACAGGACCTCGATGTCTTCGACCTTGTCATTTTTGTAATCTTCGGCTTCAATGTGCAGGGATTTTGCTTTGATCCGTAGGTTGACATCCTTGCTTACCAGGATTACCTTCCTGGTGGTATGTTTGTCGCGAAGGAATTCTGCAATAGCAAGAATCCTGTGGTCAGGAATATCTTCCCTGAAGGAGGCTCTGATTTGGTCGGAGTAAGGTTTGCCGAGTTCAATGTAAAGTTTGCCTTTGCCCTGTCCGAGTTGAATTCCCTTGTCAATCGGACTCTTACCAACCAGTTCATCCAGTATCCTGACGAACTGTCGCGCCTGGAAATTGATCTGGTCATCTCCTCTTTTGAATTTATCGAGTTCTTCCAATACCGTAATCGGAATAACAACGTCATTGTCTTCAAAGTTATAAATGCATTCGCTGTCGTGTAAAATTACGTTGGTATCAAGAATAAAAGTTTTTGGGCGTTTCATCTTTTTGTCTGTGTTTAATTAAAACATATTCAGGCGATCAGCTTCCGGTAACCGGAAGAAATTGGTGCCTGATGCAAAACATATTCTGATGTATCTTCTGCATCTGAGGCTGTGCTTAAAGATAACATTTATACCATGTGGTGGTAGTTTTGACCAAAGGTTTTTTACATCTTTGTATTTACAATTTGTTAGTAAAATAACCTGCATGCATTACGAAGAGGTTCTCGAATATCTGTACGAACATTTGCCTTATTACCAGCGGAAAGGCCCCGCGGCCTACAAGGCAAGCCTCGATAATACGTTGGCCCTGGACCGGCTTTTTGGGCATCCCCATCTGAAATTTCGCACCATCCACATTGCTGGCACCAATGGCAAAGGATCCGTTTCACACATGCTGGCAAGTGTTCTGTCGCATGCCGGATACAAGACCGGATTGTACACTTCACCACATTTAAAAGACTTTCGCGAACGCATCAGGATCAACGGAGAAATGATACCGAAAACCTTCGTTACAGATTTTGTGGAGCGTTTTTTGGAGATGAACAAAATAAGCGGGTTGGAACCTTCCTTTTTTGAACTGACCGTGTTGATGGCATTCGAGTATTTTGCCTGTGATCATGTAGATGTCGCCGTCATTGAAACCGGTCTGGGAGGCAGGCTAGATTCGACCAACATTATCAAACCTGAGCTTTCCGTTATTACCAACATCAGCCTCGACCATACCGCATTGCTGGGAGATTCGCTAGGAAGAATTGCGCTTGAAAAGGCTGGAATCATCAAACCAACGGTGCCTGTCATCATTGGGGAAACTCATCCCCAAAC
>JBAXUL010000003.1:0-87572 GCA_037129695.1 Prolixibacteraceae bacterium | reverse complement strand
GTATCAACAGATTACAAATTTTTACTTCTTATCATTCAGCCCCGGAGGGGTGATCTGGATATAGAAATATGGAAAAGCAAAACGGGAGTGCGCCGGAGGTGCGATCTGTAATTTGGTTAAGACTGTCATCAATAAAATAACCACTTGAATTCTACAGGTCGCACCTCCGGCGCTTTTGTACCATGTTCATTTGTTTTCTACAAACAGAGCACCCCTCCGGGGCTTTAAATAACTGGATTACTATTCTTTACGTCAATTTGTGTAATTCTTGTCTGGATCTAATTCCCCATTTGTGTCAATTTGTGAAATTGGTGGTTGAACCGGGGTTAATTGTTGTTGATGGTTGGAGGCAACGGTAGGGTGAAAATAATTCTGGTCCCTTTACCTGCCACACTTTCAACGTTTATTTTGCCCTTGTGCTTTTCGATAAACTCCTTGCACAATATCAATCCCAGACCTGTCCCTTTTTCTCCGTTTGTTCCCAAAGTTGAGTGGTTGCTGTCTATCCTGAATATTTTCCCGATATTTTCTTCAGAAATACCTACTCCGGTATCCCCAACGGTGATTTCACAATCTTTTCCCTTCTTTCTGATTTCAACCTTGATCCGGCCACGCTCATGCGTAAATTTAATCGCATTGGCCACCAAATTCCTTACCACGGTAGAAAACATGTTGGCATCTGCAAATACCCGGACTTCCTCCTTCGCGGTCACAACGACCTTGATGTTCTTTTTGGTATAAGCTCCTTCAAGAAAATCGACGGATTCAATAATTTTGGCATGGACATCAAACTCCTCCGGATTAAATTTGATCGCTTTGGTCTGGATTTTTGCCCATGTCAACAGGTTTTCGAGCAATTCATGGGCAAGCCTCGAAGAGTTGAAAATATTGGTCAGATGATGTTGAATTTTCCCGGTGTCCATGTTTCTGAAATCCGAAATCAGCATCTCTGAAAACCCGACAATGATATTGAACTGGTTGCCAAGATCATGGCCTATTATGGAGAAAAACTTATCCTTCGTGTTGTTCAGCTCTTTGAGTTCCTGATTTTTTGAACTGATCAACTGATTTTGTTCCTCGATCCGGAGTGTCCGTTCCAAAACTTTCTGCTCAAGGATGGTCTTATCCTGCTTCAATTTCCGCTCACGAACCCTGACAAAAACGACTACCGACAGGACAATGAATGCCAGGTAAAATAAATACGCGAAAATACTCTTCCACCAGGGAGGAAGGATCGTAATATGCAGACTGATCTCCCCATTGTTCCAGACGCCATCGTTATTGGAACCTTTTACTTTAAAAATATATTCACCTGCCTGGAGCGCGGAGAAAGGAACAAATTTCCGGTTCCCGATATCCACCCATTCGTCTGATATGCCTTCCATCTGCCAGACATAACTGTTTCGAAGCGGATTGGTATATTCAAGGGCAGCGAATTCAATGGTAAATGAATTCACATTGTGTTTCAAGATGATTTCGTGTGATTCTTCCAGATTGACATACTCTTTGGAATTACCTTTTGTCTTGTAGAATGCCGTAAAGACCAGGTTGGGAATATAGGGATTTTTGGAAATCGAGTCGGGATAAAACGAGTTGAAGCCATTCATACCTCCCATCAGCATTTCCCCATCCCTGGATGAGCAGGCAGCCCTCAGATTGAACTCAAGGCTCTGCAGGCCATCTTCAAGTGTAAAAGTCTGAAAGGAGTTGAGCTTCTCGTTGAATTTGCAGAGTCCCTTGCCTGTCGCTATCCACAGGTCGTTGTTGATATCCCTGACAATTTCAAAGATCCTGTTGTTGGGCAAACCGTGTTCCTTGGCATAGTAGGTAAACGTCGAATCCTTTTTGTCAAACACATTGATGTAAGTGTCAGTTCCAATCCAAATCCTTCCCTGGCGGTCTTCACACAGGGTGATGATAAAGTCGTCGCTCAATCCTTTTTCTTCCTTCCTGAAATGTTTGACCTTTCCTGTGACAGGATTGTACCTATCCAGTCCGCCAACCGTCGCAATCCAGATCAGTCCGTCTGAATCTTCCAGTACGTTGTAAACCAGGTTCGAACTCAGCTGACGACTTTCAGTCAGCTCTTTCTGAAAAATCCGGACACCTGGTTTTTTCAGGTTGATTTGATAAAGTCCGTTCTGGGTACCGATCCAGTAATTACAGTCTCTGTCCTCGATGATCGTAGATATCCGCACATGATCAAATGTGGGCAATACCGGATTATTAAAATACTTATACCAGGGGACAAATTGATTCCGCGACTTGTCGAAAATGAGTATTCCGTCACGTGTTCCCAACCAGATACGATGATCAGTATCCTGAAAAATGGCATGGATAAAATCATTCGAAATATGATGATTACCTGTCAGCTGGGTCGAAAAATGCTCAACTTTACCGGAGGACCGGTTCACCAGGTTTAGTCCCTGTCCCCAATTACCAACCCACAAGATACCTTCATCGTCCTTGTACAACGAAGCAATGACATTTCCCCGGAGATCGAGTGAATTTGGCGAATTGCTTCGCCTGTAAATTCTGAACTTCTTTTTCTTCAAATCAGTTTTGCTGATTCCCTGCAAGGTGCCAATCCAGAGGTTCTCAGAATGGTCAATTATCAGCGACTGAACCATGTTATGACCGATTTCGCTGTTTTCGGAGGTGTAATTTTGGACAGTTATCCGGGGTTGACCGGAAGACGAAAGAACAAACAGCCCTTTGTCCTCGGTTCCGATGATCAGATTCCCGTTTTTATCTTCAATCATAGTTCGTATGCAACTATTTTCAAATGGCAATTTTCCTTCCTTTGCCTCTGCGGTCTGAAATTCTTCAAAACAATTCGAGGCCGGATTAAAGCGGAACAAACCCGCAATCGTTCCGGCCCAGAGAATTCCCTTTTTATCCCTGTAAAGTGATGATATATTGGCATCCCGCAGTGTTTCACCTTCGCTGCCGATGAACTGATAATAACTGAACTCCCTGGTCGCGGGAGTAAATCCGGCCAATCCCCTGGTAGAGCCAACCCATATTTTTCCGTCAGCATCTTCCAAAACCGGAATTCTGACATCTTTGACCGCGCCGTCATACTCCGACTTGCTTTGATAATGGATGAAACTTTTCTTGACAGGATCATAGACAGAGATCAGCGGTGGGGTATTGATTAATAGGTTTCCATTCGCAAGGCAGATGATATCATAACAATACCGGGTAACATCAAATCTGAAATCAGGCCGGTAGGCTATTCGCTCAAACTTGTTCCGGGAGGCCAGGTACTTGTTTAATCCGCCCTTGGTTCCGATCCACAAATCTCCGTTATGATCTTCCGCGATAGCATAAATCCAGTTGTTTGAAATCGATCCCGAGTCGGCCGGACTATAGCTGAAAACTTCAAAGGTTTCACCATTGAAACGGTTTAGTCCATTCTGGGTACCTATCCAAATATAATCCCTGGAATCCTGGAAAATGCAGTTGACAACGCTTTGGGAAAGTCCGTTGTTGATTGAATAATTGGTGAAAATATATTCCTGGGAGTGCCCATTGAAAAATAGGACAAAACTGAAAACAAAGAGGCTAATGAATCTTTTCATCCGAAGGCAATTTGTTGGAATGGCCGATTGAATCAGTATTTAAATTACGCTCTCGTTGTCATGAAGACCGGCAAACCGTTTCATGAATCAGGTAAGGTTGATGGTTATCCGTAAAGTTAAACAACAATAGGGTTAAATCCCAATTATTTGGCAGACAATTTTGTAGCATGACCACCGCCCGGATGCAAGATGGGTACTATCACACCGTACCCGGAAATTCTCAACATCATCCTGATTGGCCATGATGTGAGGGAGATCTCCCAAATAACCTTCTCTCCTTTTGCCGTGAATTTAATGCAATCCTAAACGATGAGAACTTCATTTTTGACAATTCCGTCCAAATGCATGAATCTCCGGCCAAACAACCAGCCACGACGGGTAAACGGTTTTTGTTGTGGTAATTAGTATGTTGACTCCCCGTTGCACGTCGAAGGCAAGTTTCGGGATGATCTGATTGTGGTAATATTTAATTTTACGGAGATTTCAGCAACGGACAGATTCTTATGAAAAACCGAAGCAGTCCGGATTCAAATAAAAAAACCTCTGGAATGACTTATAATGCACTCAACCGACTGTTGCAGATTCGTCTGATCAATCATTTGATTTATTGGGTCCTGTTTGTGCTCATAGGATCTTATGTCTTCAGTTACCAGCAAAATTTTCCCTATCTGTTCTACCTGCTCAACCTTTTGGTTCACCTACCTGTATTAATGCTGTATACCTATTTTGTCATTTACAGGATGGTTCCCATTTATCTGCTCAGGAAGCGGTATTTTCTCTTTTTTTTATTTCTTGCCGTATCCTCTGCAACTGCTTCACTGCTGAAATTATATGTCAGCAAAAATATCTATTACGCCCTTTTTATCCCGAAGGCATTGCATCCGGATGAATGGTATTCACCGGATTTATTTTTAATGAATCTTCTTTGGATTGTGGGCCCTACCGTTCTCTTTGCCATGTTTAAATATTACAAAAACTGGATAAAGAGCCAGGATATTGCAAGGGAGACTGAACGCAAACGGCTGGAAACTGAATTGCAGGTACTGAAAGGGCAGCTGAATCCTCATTTCCTTTTCAACACATTAAACAACCTCTATTCACTTGCATTGAGCAAAAGCGACAAGACGGCTGTCGTCATTGCGAAAATGTCTGAAATGTTTCACTACATCCTGAATGAGTGCAGCGAAAAAGAAGTGCCTGTTTCGAAAGAGGTGAAACTCATCGAAGATTACATTGAACTGGAACAAATCAGATATTCTGACAGGTTATCCATCAAATTCGAAAAAGAAATTGACAACATGAATTTCCTGATCCCTCCGATGTTGCTGTACTCTTTCGTCGAGAATTGTTTCAAACATGGAAGTAGTCCTGATCCGAATTGCCCCTGGATCAGACTATCTCTTCGAATCAGTAACAACAACCTGACTTTTGAAGCAAAAAACAGTATCCCGGCTTTTTACAAAGGTAGAAATGCCGAAGGTTTCGGAGTACGAAACAGCAAAAGACGACTCGAACTGATTTATCCGCAAAACCACAACATGGTTATTCGCGAGGAGAACAATAAATTCTATGTAAGAATCGACCTGAAACATTAAAAAACCATTGATGAAACACCTTTTCCTGTTGGTATTCCTCTTTTCCATGGGTTGTCTGAATGAAAAGCAACAATCTGAAATGATCCTTCGTCATTATATAGATAAGAACGTGGATTTGATCAGAAATTATACGATGGAAAGTACCGCCGCTCTGTGGAATGTCAAATTATCCGGGAATGAAAGCGATTACAGGAAACTGATTAATCTGGAGCTGGATTTCAACAATTCAAACCGGAACACAACCGGGCATTTTTCTCCGGATAAGTTCACAACTTTCACGCAAAATGTCTTTTCGAATGAAAAGGATTTTCTCCTTTTGAAGAAGTTGAAGAATTCCGGTTTGATCACCGATACCGTTCTGAAGCGGCAACTCACAGTATTGTATCAGTCATTCATGGGACCTCAGGTGGAAGCCGTAAGGTATAAGAAATTAAGATCCGCAGAAAGCAATTTGTGGAAGTCCTTTTCCGGCATATCTGTGGTAATTGACAAAAACAAATATGCCGGTGCCCAGTTGGATTCTCTTCGCAAAAGCTCTGTCGATACGGCTGTTCTGCAGGCTGTTCACAATGCCTACCGTGATAAAGGCAGGCAAATTGCCGGAGATATCGTCCAGATGGTAAAAATGAGAAATGAATTTGCCAGGGATTTTGGATATACCAACTATTACCAGCTGGCGCTGGAGACGAAGGATCAGACTCCTGAGAAGATCAAAAAGCTGACGGATGACATTGAGCTGAAAACCCACAAACAGTTCTTTGAAGCAAAATTAATGGTTGACAAGGTGCTGGCCAGAAAATTTCACGTCAAGGTATCAGAACTAAAGGCATACCACTACAACGATGAACAGACCAGCTATCTGCCCCGAAGGTTTTCAGATAAAATGGATTCCCTTTACCGGAAGTCGGATCCGGTAGAACTTGCCTCACAATTTTTTGACGGGATCGGCCTGCCCGTGCAGGATGTCATTGAAAGAAGCGATCTGAAATACAGGCCGGGTAAATCGAATGGGACGAATATATTCAACGTTGATTTCAAAAATGATTTGCGTTTGCTTTCCACCATCCGCAACGACATGGACGGAATGAGGAAGATGATGCATCTTTGCGGTCATGCCTCCCATTTTATCAACATTTCTGACGATATCCCCTATCTGCTCAAGGATCCGAATTCAGTAGTTGCGGAAGGAATTTCAGGTTTCTTCGAAAATCTCGCATCCAATGACCGCTGGCTGAAGGGTGAATTTCAGCTTGATTCGATCAGCAACCGTGAATACAAACTACTTTGCATGCATTTGATGCAGGTCGACCGCCTGTTCAGATTCAGGAGACTATTGGTTAAGTCGGCATTCGAGCGTGAAATTTACAGTGATCCTGATCAAAATCTCGGGGCATTGTGGTACCGGCTCAATGAGGATTATCTGGGAATACGTCCGCCCAACGAAAAAAATGAGACAGACTGGGCAACCACAAGTTATTTTACAAGTTTTTCGTGCTCTGTTCATAACTTTGTGCTTGCAGATTTGTTTGCAGGGCAGTTGCAACATTATATTGATAAAAACATACTGACAGGCGAAAACCCATCCTACCGGAATAACAAGGATATCGGACTCTTCCTTGTAGCCCGCATTTACAAATATGGAGATCTTCTTCCCTGGGAACAACTCATAGAGAAGGCCACAGGTGAACCGTTAAATCCCAACTATTTTGCCAATTATTTATCTGGCGAATCTGATGAGGACAGCACAAAGCTCAACTGAAAACATTCATTCCAACAGACACCTTCCATGAAATACAACCCCGAAAGACTCCTTCAACCCTAAGATCCTGACAGGGAACATAGTATGACAACCGGAAATATTATCCTGATTGGATAGCTGGTCTGTAATTTGCAGAAATCAGCATATACTAATAAAGAAAATGAGCAGCAGATGAAAACAAAATGCATGATCGTTGACGATGAGCCACTGGCTCGCGACCTGATACGTGGACATATTGAAAAACTGGAGAATTTTGAAGTCGTCGCTGAGTGCGGCGATGCCATGAAAGCATTGGCAGTATTACGCGAAAAGCATGTCGATTTGATATTTATGGACATCCAGATGCCCCAGATCACCGGAATAGAATTCCTTAAAACCCTGAAAAATCCACCGAAAATCATTATTACGACTGCCTACCGGGAATATGCACTGGAAGGATTTGAGCTGGATGTAGTGGATTATCTGCTCAAACCGATCACTTTTGAGCGACTTCTGAAATCGATCAACAAATTTTACCAAACTTACCAAGATCAGGTTCAGGTAGTTTCAGGGTCTTCTGCCGAGAAAATGCAAGAGGAGAGTTTTATTTACGTCAAGGAGAATAAGAAAGTGATCAAGGTATATCTCTCTGAAATCAGGTACATTGAGGGTTTGAGCGAATATGTCCAGATTTATTCGGACAAGCGAAAGATCATCACCAAAACCAGTATGGCTTCGATGGAAGAGAAATTGCCTGCATCGAATTTTCTGCGCATACACAAGTCCTACATCGTGCAGGTAAGTAAAATTGAGGCTTTCACTGCCAATACCATTGAGATACAAGGCAAAGAGTTACCCATTGGCAGAAATTTCAAGAATGCCGTACTCAGCTCATTGAATTTTACGGGTACGGTGGCTGGCGTTTAATCCCTTTTCTCCGCTGAATATTCTTTCTGACAGCTGACCGCATTTGAATGTTGTTGGAAAATCTGGCACAGGTCTCCTCTCCGGAGACCGGATTCATTGATGGAATGCATTAATCCCCATTGGGATTTTCCCAGCAAGGAACCTTTCAGGCGATACGACAGTTGCAGGAATAATCCATCTCTTTTTGTGTTGTTATTTCCCGCATTATTGAGCGGGAAAATCCTGTCAAACCAGGTTCTGAAAGGACAAAGAGTACCGCCTTTCCCACTTTTTCCTGCCGGGAATAAGTTCATTTTTGCTCAAATCTAAGGGTCTATGTCGTGTTGCATCCTGTGATCCGTCTGTTTCGGGGTACCAACGACAGAAACAACTGTGAAAACCCTGCTTTCCGTACAATGCATTTCATTTGCCCCTCGCTGCGCCTGTTACATTGATAATGTTTACCCCCCCCTTCCCCGTGATATATCTTTGACCCGAACATTATTATTAACAACGCATAAAAATTAATTACCATGAAAAAGTTTGTTTTAACCTCCGCTTTGATCCTGATGGTTTCTATGTTTACCATGGCCAACAAAATTGTTGCAAAAGGATCATCAAATTCTGCTTTTGGAAATTATACGATTGAAAAATTGGATGATCATATGATGATCAAAGGCAAAGAATTGGATCAGTTTATGATCACCTATGAAAAATCAGACCTGAAGGTTATGGTTGTGCTGGACAAGCAACAAAAATGCAAAAAATACTATGTGCTGACAAAACAGGCTCCTGTTCAATACGAATGCAACGGTGTTTATTTTGGCATTAAGAAACTTGACAATGACCTTATGGCCGGTGGATTTGCCACTTGTCTTGACAACCTCAACAGATTAGGGTATTATCACCAAAAGGTGATTGCAAGCGAAACAACTGCTACAGTGGATCACCTTGAACTGATTGCCTGTTACTATCCTGAATTGCTGAAGGGATAAGTGTCCTGGCAGTTGATCCAGATGATCAGATTATCAGTTGCACAAACATTTAATAATTCACGTCATGAAAGGAAAAATCATTCTTGTACTGTTCATAGTGATCAGTTCAAGCATTGCAACCGGACAAAATGTGAAGAATAGTCTTCCGGAATCAGTGATCACAGCACCTGAATTCAAGGTCAATTTCCAGAACAATGGGAATGGCTACCTGAAAAATTATCTCTTGCAACACATTGAATATCCGGAAAACTCTTTGCAGTGGATTCAGGAAGGTACTGAAGTAGCGCAATTCACTGTAACATCCGAAGGCGAAGTGACTGATCTGACGATCATCAACAGTGTATCTCCGGAAATCGACAGCGAAGTTATCAGGGTACTGAGGTCTACCAGCGGTATGTGGAGGCCGGCCTTTGAGAACGGGAAACCTGTGTCCAGGGTAAAAGAAGTTTCCATCGGATTTGCCCTGGGGGAATTAAATCCGGATAAACGATTCATCCATGAGGCAAAAGAATATCTTGCCTTAGGTAACAAGCAGTTTTTTTACAAGAAGGACAGCAAAAATGCATTGTATTTTTACAACAAGGCTTTACGTTATGTCCCCAACAATAAAAATCTGCTGGCAACCAGGGGTATTTGCAAATATCAGATGGGTGATAAGGCCGGGGCATGCAGTGACTGGAACAGGATCCGGACTTTAGGAGGCATGGAGGGAGATGCTTTCCTCAATAATTTTTGTGAGTACAATGGGTACACCGAAATGATCGGGATGGTTCAGTCCAATAAATGAAGCTCAAGGAAGCAACCGGAAATGGTTTCGGAGTCTTGAAAAGACAGTATTTATTGGAAGCTCATATAAGTTTAAGATTAATCCGCTGAGTTCACCAATTGACCAGAAAAGAAGCCGCCTGAAAGGGTGGCTTCTTTTTTGCACCCAACCGGCAAGCCCCGGCCCTCTGCTTCATCAGGTATGACTGAATCCTGAAATCCTTCTCACAATCAACCCTTGCTCCTGCACAAAAATAGCCAATTGATCTCCTTCGGTCATGGTGGTTTCCAGGCACATCCCGCATTCAGTTGAATAAGGCCTTGGCACAGGAATTACCTTCACCTCCAGACTGTTTTCCAAACACCAGCGTTCCGCCAGAATTACCTGACGAATATTCTGAAAAAGAAATATTTCCCTATTTTCCGACATCATGGATGGCTTTGGCAAGATAATTCAACTCTTCAGGCGTATGATAAGGTGAAAGAGAAAAACGGCAATCCCCGGTAGGGAATGAACCCAGGTGACGATGCGCCAGCGGTGCGCAATGAAGGCCGGCCCTGCATTCGATCCCATACGCTTCGTAAAACCGTTGGGCAAGTTCTGAACCGCTGATGGATGGATGCACCAAAGAGAACACTTTGCCCTGGTTGGAAAAATCTTCGGCACAACGCACCTTGTAATTATTGTTTCGCTTAACCTCTCCAAGCAGGGCTTCAAAATCGTCCCTTGTGTGCAGGGGTGCCGGTCTGTTCCTCAGTGCTGCATTCAATCCATGAATACCTGTGATGTTCGGCGTTCCGGCTTCATACCTGTCAGGTGTGAAGGAGGGCATCGAAAGCGAATCAGATCCGCTCCCTGTTCCGCCATAAAGCAGTGGCTCCACCAATTCGGGGTACCGCATAAATGCCCCTCCGGTTCCGGTAGGTCCAAGCAAAGATTTGTGTCCTGTGAATGCCAGGAAATCAATTCCCCATTTATCCACCTCAACGGGATGCTGTCCCAGCGATTGGCTTGCATCCACCAACAAGGGAATATCCCCGATCGATCTCTTGATTTCTCCGGGAGATTGCGCCATCCCGTTCACATTGCTCATGTGACAGACTGCAACAAGAATGGTGTTTGGCCTGATTTTTTCCGCAATTTTCTCCGTCAGAATTCTGCCGTCAGGAGCACTCTCCAACAGTTCCCACTCAATCAGTCCCATTTGGCGAAGATGCTCAAGGGGCCTGGCAACGGCATTATGTTCCATGGCCGAGGTGAGCACATGACCTCCCTTTCTGCAGATTCCCTGGATCATCAGGTTCAGAGCAGTGGTCGCATTGGCCGTAAAAATGATTTTACCTGCATCTGCCGTTCCCATCATGGCTGCCAGCTGATCCCGACACTCCTCTACGAGCCTTGTTGAGTGCAGAATACGGGGATAAGCAGATCTGCCATAGGTTCCACCCGTTTCATTCAAATGCCTGCTCATCGCCTCCGCTACCGCTGAAGGTTTGGGGAAACTGGTCGCACAATTGTCAAAATAGAGGTTCATGGAAATGTTTATTTTGTTTAAAATGACTCCGGTCCCTGAGCTTGTCGTAGGGGCCGAAGGGGCCGAAGGGGTCGAAGGGCCGCGCGCCAGGTTGGTTGGCTACCTTTAACACTTCAAACATTTCAAACCTCTGTTGTTCAGGGTTTGACGATATGCCCGGTTTGGGCCATGATCTCCGTAAGGGTGAACATATTTGAAATCGTACCAACTGCACGTTCATCTTTCAGTTGATAAAAATCGATACAGGTTCCGCACACCAGAATTTCGACTCCCTCTGCTTCGAGTTCCTGCAAAGCACCGGTCACGCCGGAATTTCGGGTTGTCAGTTTCACTCCGGCATTGTAAAATAACAGATGGGTCGGAAAAACCGGTTGCTCGTGCAAGGCATTCAGGAACCCTTTCATCAGGATGGCTCCAAGTTGCGGATCTCCTTCACCCATTTTGTCGCTGCTGATCACCACCACATAGGAGGAAGAGCAAATTCCCGGTTTCAGGCCGAAAGTTCCGGACTCCTCCCCTTTTTCATTTTTCTGATTGATCACCTCAATCTGAAATAGGCCACCTGCTTCAGTTCCGGTCGGTGCAAGCGATTGATCCTTCAGGTAGGTCATGATATTTTGAAAGGCAGTCTGATTGTCGCATTCGATCTTCAGGGTCTCACCCGGCAGACAATTCTTCAGTGCTTTCCTCGTTAAAATCAATGGTTGCGGACAAAGCAACCCCTTTCCGTCTACTCGTTGCATGATATTCTTAATTTAATTCCTGTTGCGTTTTTGTATGAATTCTTTGTGCCTTGATCAGATGGCCTCCTGCATTTCACCGCTCACGAAAGGTCGTCAGTTGAATGGTCTTGTCCTTCTGGAATTGAAAACTCACTAATTTCCTTTGCCACCTGCAACGGCTCAAAGGAAGTGGGAACAAAGGGAATCATTCTGGTTTCCCGACGGGCCATACTGAAATCGTAGGCTTTATCGTAATAGGCAAGCGTAATCTCCACCACCTTTCGGTAATCGCCGGCTGAAAGTGCCTCCAGGGTATCCTGTGTATCCTTCCCACCCAGCCGTTTGCTGATCTTTTCGACGCTGATCTGTAGCTCTTCGGCTGGAAAACCTGCATAATCCCGCATCAGTCTATCCATGCGCGCCTCTTTGGGGGGATCAATACGAATGGTCGGACAATGATCCATCTGAGAGAAAAGTTCGCTGAGAATACTGACTTTCCCGATAGCCTGACTCTCTCCTTCCACCCAAATGGGTTGGGAAAGATCAAATTCTGTGATTTTCTCAAAGATCAAATTAGTAAACTGCTCTGTTCCGGGCTGCGCCGGCTGACCGATTCCGCCAAAACTGGATCCCCTGTGATTGGCCAGACCTTCCAGATCCAAAACCTGATGACCCAATGCTTCCATCTGGTGCAGAATTTCAGTTTTACCTGAACCGGTAGGGCCGCTGAGCATGATCAGCTTCAATCCGTTGGAGATGAGTTCCCTGCAATGGGTACGATAGGCCTTGTAACCTCCTTCCAATACAAATACTTCCCTTCCTGCAGTTTGCAGCAACCATGCCATGCTGTTGCTCCGCATGCCTCCTCTCCAGCAGTAGAGATAAAGCGATCCTTTGAGTTTCCTGGCTTGCAAAACAAAATATTTCAGCTTCGGTCCAACCAGATCAAGCCCTTTCAATACTGCGGTATCTCTCCCTTGTTGTTTGTAAATTGTTCCAACGATGACCCGCTCCTCATCACTGAAAAGAGGAAAAGAGATGGCTCCCGGCAGATGACCTGCATTGAACTCTGCAGGAGTCCTGATATCCAGGACAACCTGTCCCTTCATCTTCGTGATAAAATCATCTGCTTTTAACGTTGTCATACTCGTTGTATCATTCTGACAAATTTAACCTTAATTGTGCAGACCACAATTAAGGGCAGCAATCTCTGCAGATCCAACCAACAGACTGCTGAACCATCCACAAAACAGTCATTTTTGCGCGATTGAATTATTTGGTGTCGAATGTGAAAAATTCCAAAATCCAAAATCTTTTGTAGCTTTGGATGATCCAATTACTACTACTTAACACATTACCATGAAGAATAAACAACTCTTTCTCTCCATACTATTGGTGGGAATCGCCTTTGGAACATCATGGGCCATAAGAGGTCAGTTCGGGCACGAACCAGGCGCGGCCATGGCCGGAATCATTGGAGGTGCAGCACTTGTTCTGGTGGCGGCACGCAAAGACTGGTACCACAAAATGCTTCCCATCATCGCAAGTTCGGCCATCGGATGGGGAACGACTGGAATGATCAGTTATGGAGCGGTGGTTGGCTATTGCCGCGCAGAAGATTTACTTAATTCCACTTATGGATTTCTCTCCCTTTTTGTCATTGGTGGACTCTTCGGACTCATCGGCGGAGGATTGGTTGGACTTAGTCTGAATTCAACCTCAACAAACAGAGTCAAGTGGGCATCACTGGTAGCCGAAATGGCTGCCGGAGGACTGATCGGATATTTTTTTCTGATTGAACAAGCCGAGTTGCTCATGACTCCTCCACGATCGGAGGCATGGGCAATATGTTTTGGAGCGGGTGCAGCAATGGTATGGCACATGGTACGGAACGGATACCATCCGGCTCTTCGGGTAGCTTTTTACGCGATGCTGGGTGCCGGATTCGGGTTTTCATTTGGCAATTTTCTGCAAATCACAGGAAACTTCATGCAAATTCATTTCAACTTTTGGAATGTCATGGAATACAACATCGGTTTCTGGGGCGGATCAGGAATGGCTTACGGAGTCTTCACTTCGACCTGGCCTTCGGATAAGGAGGGATCCAATAAATATTCCAACAGTCTATCGCTTTTACTTATTTTATTGATAGTTCCTTTGCTGGTTTGGAAGGATGCCTTTACCACAAGTGAACTGATGAAAAGCAGTTTCATCCAGAACGATCCCTCCAAAGCGATGTTTCTTTCTTTGCTGACCCTCCTTATTCTGGCCCTGATGAACACCATCGTCAGGCTGAAACTGAAAGGTAAACTCTCGTTCGGGAAAAATGAAGTGATGTCTCTTTTCCTGACCGTTTTTTCAACCTACATCATCTGGAGTTATCTGATTACAGGATTATTCATGGGGAATTTCAGGTCTGAACAACCTTTGTATGTTCTCAACCTGATCGTTTTCTGGTTTCTAATCAGAAAAAATGAATCTCCTTTTAACGAAAGACATTCCGAAGCGAAGTTTCCAAAAGATCGTTGGGAACTCTTCTTTGGATTAGTCCTCACCACCATCATTTTACTGTCCCTGCTATCCCTGGGGATGCATGAAGGACTTCCAAAACCAAATTTACGTTTTCCCATATTGCCATGATCAAACCAATTCTCATTCTGCTCATTATTACGATTTCTTTGTCAGTCCATTCAAAGAATCACCAGTCAGGCCGACAACTGATTGCCAAAGGCGAAACAGCGACCAAAGCCGGAGGCGGTTATTCGTTCACTGAAGGTCCGGCAGCTGCGCCGGATGGCCGCGTTTTTTTTACAGATCAGCCCAACAACAAGATTGAAATATGGAGCGAGGACGGCGCTATTACCAATTTTATGCAATCCTGCGAAAGATCCAACGGAACCTTTTTCAATCGCCATGGAGAACTGGTTTCGTGCGCTGATTTGCACAACCGTGTCATTGCCATTTCCATGGACAAGAAAATCAGGCCTCTGGCAGAAAATTTCAACGGGAAACATCTCAATGGCCCCAACGACCTGTGGATCGCTCCCGAGGGCGGCATCTATTTCTCAGATCCCTTTTACCAACGTGATTACTGGGAAGCCGGACACAAAGAGGTACAGGATACCCGGGGAGTATACTACATGAGTCGGGATGGAAATGTGATCAGGGTGATTGCCGATTTCAAACAGCCAAACGGCTTAATCGGCACACCGGATGGTAAAACTCTCTATGTGAGTGACATCAACGACCATAAAATCTGGAAGTATACCATCAATTCAAACGGAACTTTAAGCAACAAAACCTTTTTCGCACCGGAGGGATCGGATGGAATGACGATTGACAACCGGGGAAATGTATACCTGACCAATCAGTGCGTTTCAGTTTTTGATCCCAAGGGAAATAACATTGCACGCATCCAGATACCCGAACAGCCTTCCAATCTTTGTTTCGGAGGCAAAAAGAAAAATATCCTTTTTATTACCGCCCGAACATCTGTTTATACAGTGAAAATGAAGGTAAGAGGATATTAGTTTGCGTTGGAACCCGGAACTTTACCCAATCCCAATTTTCTCTTCATTTCCAGCTGATAGTTGTATTCTTCGAGGATATTGCTCATCATGGGTCTGAAAAAATGCCAGAAAAACGGGGTGCGGTCTATGTAATTGTACTTATCATAGAAGAACTTGTGGAAATAAGAAACGCCGGTGAATTTGGCACTTTCGATATAAATGGGATTATCACAAAAATCTCCGGCTAAGTAGTAATAATTCTTCTCTTTGTTTTCTATGACACAAGGGAATACATCGGGAATACCATTGTCCGCCAGCATCTTTTTCCCCTGAGGATTGGTGTAAATCTTGTATTTTGACACTACGCGGTTCGACTCTCCGCATTCCAGTATTTCGAACCAATAAGGATAGGTAATCTCCTGAGGCAGATCATACTTCTGCTGGCCGTATTGTGAAGTGTAAATCCAGGGAACCTCTTCAGCCAAAGTACGGTTCATCTCCAATACGACGATCCGGTCATCCTCGTTGACAAAAAGTATCCCCGGGTTATGAAAGTCCCATGGTTGGCCATATTGTTTTTTGTACAGTCTTCTGGCCCAGTTGGGAATATCATGGTTGACAAGTGTATCCAAGGGATCATAATATCTTCCTACCCAGCCAGTCCATTTGATATCCAGCAATTCTTCAGCCTGAACCCGGATTAATCTAGGTGTTGGACTGGCCAAAAAATTGAACTCCGCAATGACCAGTTTACTTGAATCCTGCATTCTCTTGAGCAGGACCAGGTCATTGTTGTTGAGTCCGCCGTAGACCCGGGAGGATCTTTCGTTAATCAGGGTATCCCGGTACCATTCATTGGCATATACGCCATAGGTATCCGTATAATAGGCCATGTCCAGACTGTCAGCAACCTGCAATACCTCTTTCGTTGAAAATTTTTGAAAATCCTTGGTGATAAATTTGAAGTCGTTGAGGGGAAAAAACCCTTTGTAATTTACATCGGGCCGGTTCAACTGATCAGGTGAAGTAAATTTTTCATGAATCAATACCCAGCTGAAGGATTTGTGCTCATCCCTCTCTTTGTAAGGTACCGTCATGTCATATATCAGGATTTTTAATGGTCTGTTGTCCTTCATAGCCCAAAGAATAAAGCTGAGAAGTGGAATCAATACCGGAAGTAAAAAGATCAGCAGCAGGATATATTTTCTCGTCATGGTGTCGAATTTAGCCGTGTTTGGTCATCTGTTTCAATCTTTGGGCCAACAATGAATAGGCCTGCATTCTTTCAATGGTCGTTTCCGGAGTTATTTCGCAACCTGCCGAAACGATACCCCTGCCACCGGTAAGGTGAAAACAGCGCTCCACGCTTTCCGCCAGTTGTTCCGTTGACCCGTTCTGTACGACTGACACAGGATCACTGTTGCCGGAAACAACCTGATGGTCAGTCAAAAGCGGAACAAAATCATCCATTCTTTCCACCAGGTGGTCAATATCAACAATGTCGGCTCCGGTCCGGATCATTTCAGGCAGAATGGCAGTCGTATTGCCGCAGATGTGCAATTTCACTTTTGCGCCAAGGTGATGGGCATGATCAATCAATTCCTTTTCAAGCGGAAAAATATATTGGATGTAAAGGTCGGGTGAAATCAGTGAACAAACCGCATCTCCTATTCCGATACAATGAGCACCGGCCGTGATCTGTGCTTCCAGAAAGGTCTTTGCACTTTCTGTAACTATTTCCAATGCCACGTGCAGTTCGTCAGGATGTTCATAAAAATCCAGACAGGCCGCCGAGACATCCCTCAGGTCGCAGTAGGATGCCAGGGGACCTTCCACCCAACCACAGATAAACTGGGTGTCACCAACCAGGCTTTGATAATATTTGATCTCCTCAATACGGGAAAGCAGTCGTACATGGTCTCCAACTTTGATTGGCTTCAGCTTGTCAAGGTCTTTGATGTCATGGATGAGCAGTTCATCAACTCTTGGCAGGGAATTCAGTGGATAACTGATTCTGGTTCCAAATGAGGAGGCCTCAGCATAAGGGTCAGACATTACATTGACCCAGTCGGAGGCAAAGTCAGTGGCACATCTGAGATTCACTGAACATTTATCCCGGTAATTCAAGCAAAAATCACGATAGTTCACGCCACAATATTTTGCGGCAAAACGCATCAGGATAGGATGGAACGGAGGCCTGTCGACCGTCCCGCCTTCCAGAAAATCCATTGTACGCTGCAAACTATTCATTTCTGTACTTATTAATTTGCTGTGACCAGTTTGCCGGAAGAGTTCCCCAAACATTCAAAACCGTCCTTTAGGTAAGTCCGGCTACTGGTGCTTATTTTATCCTTTTAGGTCTGTAAATTCGTGATAACGGAATCCTGACGATATCCGTTTCAGAAAGATAGGTTTTTTTTTGCTGACTTCCCGCACAATATCCGAGAAGCAGGCTGGAACCTGAAAAATGAACAGCTGTATAACAATACCAGCCATCCGGATCAGATTCTATGTTTTGTATTTTTTCCCAGGTGATTCCATCGTCTTTCGAGATAGCCACACTCTGCGGAGTCCGCTTCCCTTTAGAAGCCGGATCAGATTGGTCATTGTTGTTCCATACCAGCAACAAATCTCCGGTTTTTGGAATACGGTCAATAGCCGCAGGTGATAGCGGAGAAATAATGTTACTTCGGTTCGCCGGGCACCAGTTAACTCCCCCGTCATTCGAAAAAGACTGATACTGAACGCCCGCATTGGTTCTCATCCACATCATGATACGACCATCTTTCAATTCCACGACTCCTGGCTCCTGTATGACAACACTGTCAGGGTTAACAGCTTCACTACCGGGTTTCCAGTTGATACCGCTGTCATCGGAATAGTAACTCCAGGCACTTCCCAACCGGTTTTTACGGTCTCCGGAAATATTTCCATGGTACGCAACAGCCATCAGCAATCTGCCATTTTTTAGCTGAATGACCCTGTGATTGTTCAGGACAAAATAACCGGTTCGGTCGTTGATACAGCGTATCGGTTCACTCCATGTCCGGGCTTCATCCTTCGAGAACCGAACCATGGGGATACAATCCGTCACAGAGTTCTTCCGAAGGTAAAAGAGGGCAATATCTCCGTTGCCTAGTCGGAGCAGAGACACTGACATGATGTTCATTTTGCCTTCGTTCCCCAATACAAGATGATCCACCGGGTCCCATGATTTTCCTTTGTCGTGGGAGAATCTTCCGGCCAGATAGGCCGTTGCATGATCGCTGGAGGAAATTCCAGTATAGTGGGTATAGACAAACAAGATGCTCCCGTCCTTCAATGTGATGAAATCACCTTCACTGTTTCTGGGATTATCTGTACCAGGAGTAAGTTTTAGCACCACCTCCTTACCCCTTTCTCCGGCATAACCGGAGAAGGGCAAGGAGGTGCATGCGAGTATTTCCCATAAAATAACGAGGGAAATGAATGTGATTTTCATTTTACATAGGAAGCGGCGGCCAAAAAGTCATAGCTTTTCTGTACGCTCACTAGAGGTTCAAAATTGTAACGCTCCACCTCTACATAATAATCTTTGATTCCAATAGAATATCCTTCTTCGAAAATGGATTTGAAATCGAGCTGGCCGCTTTCGCCAATTTCCTTCTCATCCTTGATGTGCAACAATTGGAAACGTTTCGGGTATTTTTTCATGTATTCAATCGGTGAACATCCGCCTTTCATCACCCAGTAAACATCCATCTCAAAACATACTGTTTTTGGATTGGTGTTTTCAAGCATGAAATCGAAGATTACCTTGTCTTCAATTTTGGTGAATTCGTGGTTATGGTTGTGCCAACCGAACTGCATGCCTGAGGCAGTAGTTAAATCACCAACAGCGTTGAAATAATCCATCTGAACTTTTAATTCGTCCAGTTTTTCAGGAAATTTCATGCCCGGCTTGATCATAAATTTCATGCCCATTTTTGCATGGTCTTCGATGGCCTTTTTCCACCACTCCATCGCAGCCGCATGTGTTTCTTTGGTATAATTAGGTCCTCCAAGGTGGCAACTTGTCAATTTCATGCCAAGATCCTCAACACGTTTTTTGAATTCTCCGGGTAACATTCCATATACTTTTCCCTCACCGTAGGAGGCTGTCTCAAGGGAATAATAACCCATTTCTGCAGCTTTTTTCAATGTACCTGCAGCATCTTTGGTCATGTCATCCCGAAGGGAATAAAGCTGCAGTCCTATCTTTTTTTTCTTTTTAGCTGCCGGGATGGCACCTGATACAAGATTAGCACCAATCATACTTCCGGCAACTACCAGGGAAGTCGTTTTAAAGAAATCTCGTCTGTTCGTCATAGCTATATTTATTTACTGATTTTTGATGATTCGTAAAAATAGCTTTTATTTTTCTCCTTAACAACAAAGGCTGCTCCCGGGGAAGGAAGCAGCCTTGTAACTAATTCTGTTCAATCTGTCTTGTAAAAATCTACGCTACAGAATTAGACGCAACAATGCCATTTTTGTTACACCATCAAAAAAAATATTTTCGACCCATGAGAAGCCAAAACTATTCCTTTCTATTGTTGTCGGCAATCAACCTTAACGGATTACCCAAAACAGGAAATCAGTTAAATGGTCAAAACAAAGGCCGCTTTTACAAGAAAAGCGACCCTGTCAATTAACAATTAACTAAAAAACGTGATACTTTGGTTTTAATAGGGTTTACCCGTACCCTGCAGCAACCATGTTTTAGAATAGGTGTGGTCTTTGCTCTGACCGGTCGGCACAAAACTGGTTGATTCTAGTTTGGTGACGGCAGCATTGTAATTCACCAGATATTTTGGATCCTGACTAGGAACCGGATACATGAAGCGCAATGGCATAGCAGCTCCATACTGTGTAACCGGTCCTGTGACCAGAACGGGATAACCCGTGCGACGAAAATCGAACCAGGATTCAACCGTCAAAAACGAAGAGATCCATTTCTGATCCATGATCCTCTCCAGCTTGTTGGATGCCGCAGAATAACTGACTTTCGCATTTGCATAGTAACTGGCAAAACTAAATCCGTTGGATCCATCGGTAACTCCCCATCTGTTGAATGAGGCAATGATGGCATTTTTATAATGTGTCTCAGGATCAGAAGCAGAAAATCCTCCTGCCAGTGCAGCTTCAGCCAGTAAAAATTCGACTTCGCTGTACATCATTAAATCCATTTTCAGATAGGTATCACTGTTGGCTCTGAATCTGGAATGAAGGTAGGAGATATACGGACTTCTTTCCGGTTGTGCAAATGCCGGACCAGCTCCTTTGTTGTAGGATTGTGCATCAAAAAGAGCAATATTTGCAGGTAGTCCGACATACAAGGAGGTGTCAAGCGCGGTATTCGTAGTAGGCAGTATTTTTACTGTAAAAGTCTCACCAAACCAATTCTTAACCGTGATGTCGGATGATACCGTGGCTACATAGTCCCATTTGCTCTGAACAGGAATTACCCATCTGTGCAACCTTGGGTCATTGTAGGCTTTGAGCTTATCCACAAGGGTTTTACACGGCTTTGTCTGGTATTCAGGGTTGGACGTATTGAGCAATCCTCCTTTGGCAGAATTATTGGCGGTTGTTCCCAGGTAATTCACGACTGCATTGTCCCCATTGGAGGTAAAAGCCTGGGCGGAAGCCGAATTGAATTCCGATACCACATCAACTCCAATGGCACTCATGTCCGCTTTCTTACTGAGTAACCTCATGGAATACCTTAAACGAAGAGAATTGACAAACTTCCTCCATTTGACCGGATCTCCTCCATACATTACATCAGCGCTTGGAGAAATCTTGTGATTGGCAATGGATGCATCTCCAAGAATAGCCTCTGCATTTTTAAGATCTGTCAGAATTCCTTTGTAAATTTCCTTCTGATCATCATATTTTACAAAGTAAATACCTTCAGTAGCCTGAAGACTTTCGGAATAAGGAACATCACCGAAGAGATCAGTAAGTGTTCCAAAGAGAAAAGCCCTCATGGTCAATGAGATCGCTTCAAAAAATTTGTTCTTTTCCGTGATTGATTTCTCGTGAATGATCTCGACATTTCTTAAGATATCATAGTAACCCGCCCATGAGCCACTGGTCCAAAGGTATTGGTTCACTTCAGGCATCCCATCATTGGTTCCCATCTGGTTGTACTGCAATGCTCCCGCAACTCCTGTTTTATGATCTCCAATTGATTTGTAGGTCTTGGCAGTATTGGTTAAAACATAGGTCAGGATATAATTGGAGGAAACATTGGTGGGACTGTTCGGATTAACATTTAATTCAGTAAGATCCATACAGGATGTCAACTGAAACAACAATGCCAACGCAACAACTGTCATTATTTTTATAGCTTTCATGGCAAATCTCCTTTTAAAAATCAAAGTTTAACTTAAATCCCAATGAACCTGTCCAGGGCATCATGTTGTAGTATTCAGCTCCCTGTATCCAGCTGCTGCCCGTATTTCGGTAAGCCCTCTCCGGATCAATATGAATACCCGCCTCTGTCCATTCAAACATGTTGGAAGCAACCAGGGAAACAGATGAATTCTGGATATTGATTTTCTGCATCCATTTTTTGGGAAGATGGTAAGTAAGCGTTACTTCTCTTAATTTAACGTAGGTTGAGCTATAAATGGCTCTGTCAACAATGGCTCTGTTAGATGCCTGGTTGGCATTGAAAGGATCAAGCCAGACAGTTGTTGCCGGTGCACCTAAATTCTCGACATAGGATTTAACACCTGCAGTTACGACCTCTCTCACTCCGGGATTAAAACTGGCATCGGCATATCTGGTAACAGGTACTGGATTTGGCCAGGCAAAACCTCCCAATTCGGGAAGACGTCCACCTACCCAATTTCCAAAGAAAGCATCCGGATTGGCCTTGATCTGATCGACAATACTGGTGCTTTTGTTGTAGGTAGCACCACTGAAAGAGCTTTCATTGACACCATTGTTTTGCATGAACATCCATGAATTGGAATAAAATTGCCCACCCTGATTCCATTCGATATTGGCATAAAGCGAAAATGCCTTGTAGGTAAAGGTCGGCTGAATGCCAAGAATAAAATCCTGATTGGAGTTACCTATCTTGATCATGTGTGACGGATCCTGATCCATTTGATATTTACCGGTCGAAGCGATAATCGGATAGTTGTAATAGGGTGATGTTTTATCGGTTACCCGCAAAATGGGTTTCTCCCAGATATCTCCCAGGTATTCCCCCACTTTGGTACGGATTACACCGTTCCCCCCCTCAATGGAATAGAAATCAATGTTGGTCAGACCTTCTGCCAGTTCGACCAAACGGGTTTTGTTTTTCGTGAAACTGATATTCATGTCCCATTTGAAGTCCTTTGTAACAACTGGCGTAGAGGTCAGACTTATTTCCCAGCCCCGGCTCTCAATGTTCCCTGAATTGATGGATTTAGAGGAAGCGCCTGATTCGATAGGCAAGGATATGTTGAGAATCTGATTCTTGTTCTGAACAACATAATAGGTGGCTTCCAGTCCCAATCTGTTTTTCAGGAATTTCAAATCTGTACCAATTTCGTTGGAAGTTGATCTTTCGGGTTTGAGCAAATTGTTGGTCAGATTACCTCCCATGAACATCATTTTTGCTGTGCCCCAGTCGGGCCCGATGGAAAAGGAAGGGTCCAGATTGTAAGGTCCGGTATCATTTCCCAATTGAGCGCTACCGGCTCTTAATTTGGCATAGGTAAACCATTCCGGCATCTTAAACATCTCAGAAAAAATCAAACTTAATGAAGCAGACGGATAGAAATAGGATCTGTTTTCAACAGGTAATGTACTCGACCAGTCATTGCGACCTGTCAAATCCAGGTAAGCATATCCCTTGTAATCCAGGGAGGCCATTCCATACGCACTGTAAACGGCTTTTTTGTACCAGTTGTTGGCATAGGAGATGGTGCCGGGCACACCGTTCGAAATAGTGTACAACTGCGGAATAACCAGCGAAGCGGCAGTATTGCTTATGGCTCGACCATAAACATATCTGTTGTTCGCTGCCAAAAAGCCGCTGAAATTCCAATCTTTGTTGAACTTCTTTTTATACGACAGGTTTACTTCCAGGTTGCTCTCTTTGTTGTAAAAATCATAAACATTGAAATATCCTACGGTATTGGTTGTCGTACTAAAGGCCCTTTTACCTTCTCTTCCCTCTGTGTAGGCATCTCTTGAGTACCTACCCATCAGGCTCAGATCTTTGGTAATGTTCCAGTCAAACTGAACTTTCGTGATCAACCTGTCTCTCATGAAAGAGTTGGTATTTTCGTTGGCCACGAAATAGGCATTGTTCTGTTTAGATGCGTTGACAAGTTGCTGTATGCCTTCCATCCCTGGTGTCCAGTAACTTACAAGATCCTTGATATTCACCTGGGCTCCCTTTTCGTAAAGGCTTCTTACCACGTCATTCCGGTCATCACCTGTTACATTCGGCCGGTTGTCAGAACCGGTTTCATTCCAGTTAAAATTCGCCGTAACAGATAGATTATCAGCTAACTTATATTGTGCGTTCAGGTTGATGGTACTCCTTGTCAAATTGGTATTGGGAATCATTCCCAGGTTCCGCATGTCGCCGACAGATAACCTGAAGTAACCATTCTTGTTGTTGCCATCAACGGCAACGTTGTTGGTCAGGGTGTATCCTGTCCTCATAAAATCCTGGATTCGGTTGGAATAGGAAACAAGCGGCACCGCTGCTCCATTGCTATTCCATAAGACCCATTTCTCGCCTACATCCAACTGAGAACCCCATGATTCATTTTCGGCCTGCTCAAGGATATGTGCACCGGCTTTTCCGCTTCCGAATCTGGTTTGGTAGGGATAAACATCCGTGAGAACATCAAATACAATGGATGAATTGACAGAAACACCAACTCCTTTTTTCCCTTTTACCCCCGAACGGGTGGTGATAAGAATCACTCCGTTCCCGGCTCTGGAACCGTACAATGCTGCCGCACTGGCTCCCTTCAGAACGGATATGCTCTCCACATCATCCGGGTTCAGGTCGGAGATCGCATTACCCATATCGGCACCGTTGTACAAATTGGTAGCAGTGTTGGAAACCGGAACTCCATCGATGACAAACAAAGGCTGATTGTCATTACTCAAAGATTTGGCACCCCTGATGATGATGTTGACTGATGCTCCTACATTTCCGTTCATCTGGGATATTCTTACTCCCGGAACTTTACCCTGCAGACCTGTCAATACGTTGACCTGCGGTGTCTCGGTGAGTCGCTCACCCTTCACTTCACCAACAGAATATCCAAGCGCCTTTTTCTCCCTTTTTAAACCCAGCGCAGTAACCACAACATCACTAACACCCACTGAAATGGCAGCAAGAGATATGTTGATCACAGATTTTTGGCTGATATCCGCCTCCTGGGTCTGCATTCCTACAAAAGAGACCACCATGGTCTTTGCATCCAGGGGAACTTTCAGGGTATACTCACCATTCACATCAGTCGTTATACCAATGGTTGTCCCCTTGATTACGATGGAAACCCCGGGCAGAGGAAGGTTGGTATCATCCGTTATTTTCCCTTTAATCTCTTTTCGCTGAGGCTGTGGAACGTCCGGACTAATCCCGCTGGGGACTGAGCCGTCTGCCTCCAGAATCACAATTTGACGATCGTATATTTTGAACCGGTTTTTCGTGTCAGCGAACAATTGGCTCAGAATATTTTCGATCCCTTCGTTTTCAACATTGACCGATACACTTCGATTGAGATCAAGGGTCTTTTCGTTGTATAGTAAAATGAACTCACTGTTTTTCTCGATCTCCGAAAATACTTGAGCAACTGTTATCTGATTTAAATTGAAACTTAGCTTGGTTTGTTGTGAATAGCTTTTTGCAGAAACAGTGGCAACAGCAATGAGCATAAAAACGGTTAATATTTTCATTCTCAGCAAGATTTTGGTCATGCCCTCCTGTAGGGCACACTGATGAACTTGATTTTTTTTCATAGATTTGTACTGTTAACGTTTAACAATTTAGGTGAACTGTAACAAAAGCCGGTGGGTTGGCAGACTCGCCGGCTAACTTTTTTGATCATTTCCTCATAGGCATTTCTTTAATTAGCTCGATAAATATTTTCTCCTGGTCTATTTTGTAGGATAATTTTGCAACATCCGCCAGCACTTTCATCACCTCTTCGATTGATTCTTTCAAATCCAGTTTTCCACTGATCAAATCTCCCGAAGGAAAAAGTTCGTTGTACTCAAACTGAACATTGTAATAACGTTCCACTTTTTTGAAAACATTGCTCAAAGGTTCCTTGTAGAAAGGAAACCAGCCTTCTGTCCAGGCAGTATAAATCTCAGGATGATCTTCGGTTTCAACTTTGGTTGTCAGATCTGATTTGTTGAACTGGGCGCGCTGATGTCCATTCAAAATAATCTCTTTCGAAAAAAGACTGATCTGCTTATTTTCTCTCATAGAAATCCTGCCTTCCACCAATACAGTCATCACATCCTTGTCTGATTCGTAGGCTGACACGTTAAACTTCGTACCCAGAACCCCAATAACAATCTCTTTTGTTTTGACAAAAAATGGCTTCTCCTTATCGGGTGAAACATTGAAATAGGCTTCTCCTTCCAGAAATACTTCCCGTTTTGATCCTGTAAACCTGTCGGGAAAAGCCATCTTGCTTCCAGCATTCAACCAAACTTTGGTACCATCTGCCAGTTCAACAATTGATTTCTTTCCGAAAGGAACAACAACCTGGTTCATTGAAATTTTCTCAATATCTACAGGACTATTCGAAAGTCTGATCAGACTGTCATTGTTGATTCGGATAGCATTGTTCTGGGCACTGACTTTGATCGTAGATTCGTTCTTTTTTAAATCAATTTCCTCTCCCGACGACAGGATCAACCGTGATTGCTGAGAGGGGATTCTGCTTTGAAAAGCATACAAATGAAACGCGTCTGGCTGTTTCAACTTCCAATATCCCAGCATGGAGGTTGCCAGAACAAGCCCGATGGCTGCAGCGTATTTCAAAAGAGGAAGAGAACCCACCATTCCGCGCCGGGATTGGAAAGATTGTTCAAACTGGGAAATATTATCCCAAATAGAATTCACATCATCTTGCGAAATATGCCCTTCGTTCTCGGACAATAGCAAAATCATCTCTCTGGCCTGATTGACTTTCTTTGCAAATTGAGGATGATCACGTACAAGTTGATCCCATTCATAATTCTCTGACTGACGATTCAGCCAGATGAGAAAATTCCGGTCATCCATCATCTCCTCCGTCGTATAATCAAGGTATTTTTTTTCCACAAATTGAGTATTGGTCTTTTCTACAAAAGACATCAGGGCAATTTTTGTGGACAGATTTTTATGATTTTTTGGAGATCATGAAAAGAAAAATAATTTCTGCATGATCCAAATGCTCCCGAATGGATGTTAATGCTCTGAAAACCATCTTCCTGGCCGAATCATACTTGATGGACATCAAGGTACAGATCTCCTCGTAACTGTAATCACAGGTATACCGGTAATATAGAATTTCCCGTTGTTTGGGAGAGATTTTCCCCAAAACATTTCTGATCGCCTCAACTCTTTGCCCGTCAATCTCTTTGCTGATCAATTCGTCTTCATAGGAATAGGTAATAGACAATGCTGAGGAATAGCCCTCCTCATCCATTGCATCAAAATGCTTTCCATTTTTTATACTTCTGAAAATCCTGTGTTTGAATGCCGACATCAAATAAAACCGGATGTTGTTCGTCTCACCCAGAGTAGCACGATTCCTGATAAGATGGAAAAAAACCTCCTGGATGGTATCTTGAATCAGACCCTCATCCTTGGAGAATTTTCTCCCGTACCTGTACAAGTGTTCTATCTGGCTGCCGTAGATATATGAAAGTGCATAACCCTTACCGTTCCTGAAATCATTCCAGATCGTTGAGTCAGTGAGCATGGAAAATAGTTTAGTACATTAAAAGTATCAAAATTTACAATGTGATAGTTCACAAATCAAAATTTTATGGTCAAAGTAGAAAATGAATCACTTAAACAATGTGATGATTATCTTTGAAGCGAATATCAAATCACTAAAAACAATTAACATGAAGAAGTTTTTCAAGTATTTAGGCTTGATCTTGCTGCTATTAATTATTGCATTGTTCATCTGGCTTGGAAACAACCTTAGGGACAAACACCCTGAATACAAAGTGGATCTGACAATCCTGAACAATCCGTCCTCACAACTTTCTGCAGGATTTTGTGCTTTGCCCATAACTCCGGCAGTTCCGGACCGCTGGGACGATAAAAATAAAAATGCAGAAATGGATCCGGGCGAAACGTTTACTGACGGCAATGGAAACGGCAAATTTGATCCGGTTTGGATAGCAGGTTTTGGAAACAACAGGCCGGCTAACGGCATTCATGATGATGTTTGGGCCAGAGCCATGGTCATTGACGACGGCAAAACCCGTCTGGCCATTGTGGTCCTCGATGCCATCGGCTTCATGAACAACGATGTGATCGATCTGAGAGGCAAAATCTCCAAAGAATCTGGAATCACCTATGCCATCGTTTCTTCCACCCATACCCACGAAGGACCTGACCTGCTGGGCCTCTGGGGAAAGAGTCCGTTCAGTACAGGCGTTAATCCGGCTCACATGGAATATGTCAAATCACAGGCGGCCAAAGCAATCGATGCGGCAGCGAAAAATTTAAGGCCTGCACGTCTTTCTGTTTCTCAGGATTTGACAGGAGCAGTGCCTTTGGTGATCGATACCAGAAAACCTGATGTATTTGATTCTGGTCTTCGAATCATCCAGGTACTCGACAAGGAAACCAACAAAACACTGGGAACCTTAATTTCATGGGGTGACCATCCTGAAACACTCTGGAGTGACAATTTGCTGGTCTCTTCCGATTTTCCGCATTACGTGCGTGAAGGAATCGAGAAGGGGGTATACAACAAAGACAGCCTGATGAAACCAGGTGTCGGCGGAGTTGCAATTTATGCAAACGCTTGCGTGGGTGGACTGATGACCACACATCCCCGGCTTACCATCAAAGATCCGTTCTCCGGAGAAGAATTCAAAGCTCCGACATTCGAAAAAGCAGCAGCACAAGGGAAACAACTGGCCAATTTAGCTCTTATTGCCATGGATCAACCGGAGGAGATCATCGACTCGGCTTCGATCTCAATTATTGCCAGAACACTGCCCATTCCACTCAAAAACACCATGTTCAAACTGGCAGCCGCTACTGGTTTGATGAAAAGAGGCATGACCGGATGGATGAACATGAAATCGGAACTATCTGTGGTAAAAATCGGACCGATATCCTTTGTTACAATTCCGGGAGAATTGTATCCCGAAATTCTAAATGGCGGGGTTGAAACGCCTGTAGGTCAGGATTATGCCATTGCCCCTGTGGAGGTTCCGGCCATCAGGGATCTTATGCCGGGCAAATATAAATTCATGTTGGGACTTGCCAACGATGAAATCGGATACATTGTTCCTAAAAGCCAGTGGGACGAAAAGGCACCTTTCACTTATGGAAGAGATAGCGGCCCTTACGGGGAAGTCAATTCTCTGGGACCCGAAACTGCCCCTACCATTCACAGGAATATCAAGGCGATGCTTGAAGAATTAAAATAGAAAACGACTGGATTGCTTTAATGGAGGACTAAAAGATGATTGCCTGAATTGAACCAAGTACATGTCGTATTTAGGTTCGATTCAGGCAATCATCTATTTTTGGTATTTTTCACTCACAGTCAAAAATCAACTGCTCTACCTGAGACAGCTCTTTCAAGACCACATCTGCTCCCGAATTCCATAAGATTTCATCGGCAAGAATCCCGGTATTGACGCCAATGGTGTAAATACCCGCATCCTTTGCCGCCTTTACACCCAACGGTGCATTTTCAATGACCAAAACCTGTCCGGCCGTATATCCCGATCTGGCCAAAGCTGTCAGATAAGGTTCGGGATGTGGTTTGCAGTTTTTTACATCCTTTCCGGAGATGATATTCCCTTTCAGAATCAAACCGAAAAAATCTGCGCACAATTCATCCAGCAAAAGCTCCTGCCCTGAACCAGTCACAACCCAAATCTCTATCCCTGTATTCTTCACCCGCTCCATCAGCTTCGAAATTCCTTTCATCGGTTGAGGCTTAGGCAATGCATCAAAAAATTCAGTCTTTTTCCCGTAGATCTGACCGATCTCTTCTTCCGATGCCTGACGACCCAGACTTTCCTGATACAATAAATGAATCGTAGAAGAACCCGTCCGCCCTTCATTCATATAAACCTTCTCAAGAGGAAAATCCCAACCAAGAAACCCGAATGCCTTGCTCCAGGCGATGGAATGATTTCCCATTGAATCGTAAATCACTCCGTCCATATCGAAAAAAATGGCTTTGAGAGAACCAAAGCCATTCATTAAATCTTTGTTTTGCATAAAAATACCAATATTGGGATCCGTAATTGTTGGCTCCTCCAGGAGTATCTTTTCCATTGAACCTGCGGGCAAAGATAGAGGAAACAGTGAAAAACGGAAACCAGGACACTACAAAATTAGCTTCTGTACTTCCTGCATCCGCAAACCAATCAGCTTCCTTAAGTATCGATCAGATAAAAATGACCTGCCAAATATTACAATTTGGCTGAAACCTGATCAAGCACCACAATAACTTTTTTCTTGTCTGTAAAACCGGAAGCTCCAATAAGGTAGTTGCCTTTCCACCGAAGACACACCATGCCATTGAAAGGATCCTTGAACAAAAAATCTCCTTCTGCCGGTTTCTTGATTTTGGCATCAGCGTAGGATGCATATTTGGTAATGATTTGTTCCACTTCCCCGCGATCAGCTCTTTCAACGATGAAAAAAGAAACCTCCTCACCACCTAAACTGTATTTTGCGCGCAAGGCTGAGCCCAAAAATCCCAGTCCCATAAATTCAGAAGGAATATACTGGCAGGTATTCGGTATCTGATTTTCCTTTGGGAACATCCCGACCGTCTTTGGATATTCAGGTTTTAAACACAGTGTTTTGGAGAATTCTTCGGCAATGGATTTAAGTGAAAAACCGGGTATTTTTTCAAGCTCTGTGCCATTCATCTTCACATAGAACTTGCCTGCCACAAAATTAAAAGTGGAGGCATCACCGTATCCTTCAAGACCAACCGGCAGGGTCGCAGCCTTGGCCGATTTCTCAATGCTGTATATTCCATAGGCACGGAGCGGATCTGCATGATCATATACCTCGATGGTTAACTCCGCACCGTTGTTGCTCCAACTCGCAACCTGCAGCATCTCAAATCCGTAGCTGAGGTAAAATTCGGAAGCACCATCAATGTGCTCGTACAAATTTTCCTGATTAAAATTCAGCACTTTACCATCTGTATTCCACCCGGGAATCTTCGGGAAGACAACCTCCTGCGACCTGGCACAAAAAGTAACAAACAGCAAACTTATCAAAAGCAATTTTTTCATCTGATCGATATATACTTAATTGAGTATTCCATCTAAGGTTTACATCGTGGCAAGGGTAAAAACATAACCGTAACCGCGAAGTTCCCAAGGTCCTTCCGTGCTTCCTTCTGTGTTTAAACCAGGAAGTTTGCCGGAACCAACTTAATGCGTGCAATATCTGTAATTCGCTCCCTGATGTCAAATCCATTGGGACAGTTCACTGAACATCCCGGACATGACTCGCATGGATTTTCCGACAGATTCAACTTCGCAACCGTCGTTTGGGCCTTTGCAGGATAGGAATATCCGTAATTGTACATGTAAGAGCGCATCAGATCAGGAATCGGAAGATTCTTTGGACATTGTCCCGAGCAACTCAGACAGCCATGGCAATAAAGGCCGGGTTCATTCATGGCCAATTGTAAATCGCCAATTTCCTTATCATCTAGATCATGGTTTTGGGCTACCTCCCAGTTCTCCTTCAGCATCTCAAAATTCGTTAACCCCGGAATGCATGTATGAATCAAGGGATTGGACAAAGCCCACTTCAATGCGGCCTTGCAATTGACAGGCTTTTTCTTGTCTTTATCGAGAAAGCCTCCGGCCATATTTTTCATACCCAATATCCCCAGACCGGCATCGTTGGCACGTTGCAACGCTTTTTGCATTTCTGCATCATCTTTCATGCGGAAATTATACGATGTGAGTACGATGTCATAAAGTTTGCTTTCTACAGCGGCATTGATTACATCCGTCATGTTGGTGTGGGTGGAACAACCAATAAATCTGGCTTTCCCGCTTTCTTTTGCCCTTCGCAATGCCTCGGTGTACCTTGGATCCATGAGGTAGGTTCGGTCGCTGGCTGCATGAAGATACAAAATATCAACATAACTCATTTGCAGCCTTTTCAGACTCTGATCAAATTTTTCAAGAAACTGTTCCGTAGAAAGACCCTCTTTGGGAGGATGTATCTTGGTCGAAATGATCACTTTATCCCTTGGAATATCTTTGAAATACTGCCCTACCATCTCTTCATTCCGGCCATCCTGGTAACCGTTGGCAGTATCAAAATGCCTGATTCCCAGTTCATAAGCGGCCTTCAGAATATTGGGGTTGTCTGCCCGCATCACACCCATGCTGACAATAGGAACCTCAATCCCGGTCTTGCCCAGGGTGCGGTAGGTAATATTTTTTTGCTTCTTTTCCTTCTTCTTTTTGGAAGGTAAGGCTTGAAGTGCCTGTGTCGTAAATCCTGCAGTGGCTGTTGCACCTAAAAACAAAAAATTTCTCCTGTTCAAAATAGTATTTGCCATATTTCCTTTGTTTGAGTAATCTAGTTTAGCCTGAAAAGATTTCACTTTTAAAAAAGCTTCGAAAATTAATAAAAATAATATACTAATCAACTGCTGCAGGACTTGATGCGAAGTGAGATTAATATCTCAGCAAAGAAATTCATACCTTTGCCGGGTTGTTCATCCGTCTGATAAACATTAGTCTGGCTGAAGAAATTGTATAAATTGCATTCATGGAAAAAATATATGATGTTATCATAGTAGGTGCAGGCCCTGCAGGGATTTTCACTGCTTACGAACTCGTCAGGGAAAGAAAGGATTTAAGTATCCTGATGCTTGAAAAAGGCAGAGACATATACAAGCGAAAATGCCCGAAACATACCAACGGAGGAACCTGTGTGAACTGCAAACCATGCTCGATAACAACAGGGTGGGCCGGTGCAGGAGCTTTTTCTGACGGGAAACTTTCGCTTTCCCATGAAGTAGGCGGTACTTTGACCGACTATATCGGGGTGGAAGAAACCATCAAAATGATCCGTTATACCGATGACATCTACCTTCAGTTCGGGGCAGACAATGATATTCATGGCCTGACTGAAACTCCGGCCATGCGCGAAATCGGAAGAAAAGCAATCGAAGCAAACCTGAAACTGGTGCAATGTCCGGTCAGACATCTTGGAACCGAAAAAACACAGGAACTATACCGTTCACTTTTTGAACACATCAAAAGCAGTGGGGTTGAAGTACGTTTTAATTCGCCTGCAACAGAATTTATAATTGAAGATCAAAAGGTTAAGGGTGTAAAAACCGCAACTACTACTTTCCTGGGTGAATTTGTAGTGCTCACCATTGGCAGGGATGGTTCAGACTGGCTCATGAAACAATGCGCCATCCAGGCAATACCGACTGAAGTAGGAATTGTGGATATCGGGGTTAGACTCGAATGCCGGAATGAGGTGATGCAGGAGATCAACGATAACTTCTATGAAGCCAAACTAATCCATTATACCCGTACTTTCGACGACAAAGTGCGTACTTTTTGCTCGAATCCAGGTGGTTTTGTCTCCTCCGAATATTACGACAACAATCTGGCCGTGGTCAACGGTCACAGTTACAAAGACCTGAAAAGCGACAACACCAATTTCGCACTATTGGTCTCTCAAAAATTTACAGAACCTTTTAATGCCCCCATTGAATACGGACGTCACATTGCACGACTTGCCAACATGCTCACCCGGAATAAGATCATGGTTCAGCGTTTTGGCGATCTCATCCGGGGCAGACGTACCACATCAGACAGACTTTACAGAAACAACATCATTCCGACATTGAAGGATGCCGTTCCCGGAGATCTGAGTCTGGTACTCCCCCACCGGATACTTTTCGACATCATCGAGATGATTAAATCCCTGGATAAGGTAAGTCCAGGTCTGGCAAGTGATGAAACACTGCTTTACGGAGTTGAAGTCAAATTCTATTCCAACATCGTCAAAGTGGATAAGACCTTCCAAAGCCCATCCGTCAAAAATCTATATTTTGGAGGCGACGGAGCGGGAATTACGCGGGGATTGATGCAAGCCTCTGTCAATGGCGTGCTGATTGCCCGCGAAATTGCAGGGATATACAACCAACAGAAAAACTAAGTCATCATGTCGTACTTTTTTCTTTGCGATCTTAGCGAACTTTGCGCGACACTAAAGCCGGAATTTCCGAAATACGGGAATCAGAATCCACGACATTTAAATGTTTATATCAACTAAGTCATGAAAAAACCGGATATCCGCAAAGTTTTGGAAAATCGTGTTCTCGTGCTGGATGGTGCCATGGGAACCATGATACAACAGTACAATTTTACCGAGAGCGAATTCCGCGGAGAGCGTTTCAAGAATTGGCCTTCCTCGTTGAAAGGTAACAACGACCTGCTTTGCATCAGCCATCCCGAATCCATTGAGAAAATACATGAAGCCTTCCTGGAAGCAGGTGCTGACATATTAGAAACCAATACCTTTAATGCAACTTCTATTTCACAAAGCGATTATGGCACACAGAGCTTTGTCCGTGAAATAAACAGGGAGGCTGCCCGGATTGCCTGCGAAGCCGCCGAAAAGTACTCAACACCCGAAAAGCCACGCTATGTGGCCGGTTCCATTGGTCCAACCAACAAAACCTGTTCCATGTCTCCGGATGTGAATGATCCTGGTTTCAGAGCCATCTCATTCGAAGAATTGAAATTCTCCTACCGTGAACAGGTGGAAGGATTATTGGAGGGAGGAGTCGATCTTTTGATGATCGAAACCATCTTCGACACCCTGAATTGCAAAGTGGCACTGGTGGCTATCAACGAAATTTTTGAAGAAAAAGGGATCAAACTTCCCGTAATGATCTCGGGAACAATCACCGACAAGAGTGGCCGGACCCTCTCCGGACAAACCATCGAAGCCTTTCTCAACTCTGTCTCACACATCGATTTACTGACCATCGGACTGAACTGCTCTTTTGGCGCGAAGGATCTTCGTCCGTACCTGGAGGAATTGAGCAAGAAAGCCCCCTTCTTTGTCAGTGTCCATCCCAATGCCGGATTACCCAATCAGTTCGGTGAATACGACGAAACTCCCGAAGCCATGAAACTTCAGGTTGCCGAGTTTACAGGCAACAGGACTGTCAACATCATAGGAGGCTGTTGCGGAACGACTCCCGCACACATCAGGGAATTGGCCCAACTCGCCGCAAAAGCGAAACCGCACCAAAAGTCACGACCGGAAAAAGCAACCCGGTTAAGTGGACTGGAGCCACTCACGGTCAACAAACTCACCAACTTCGTTAACATCGGGGAGCGCTGCAATGTGGCCGGATCGATTAAGTTCGCCCGGTTGATCCGCGACGCAAAATACGATGAAGCGCTTTCTATTGCCCGCGAAATGGTTGAAGGCGGGGCTCAAATTATTGACATCAACATGGACGACGCCATGCTGGATGCAAAAAAAGAGATGGTAAGATTTCTAAACCTGATCGGTTCTGAACCCGATATCTCCAGATTGCCAATCATGATCGACTCGTCAAAATGGGAGGTGATCGAGGCCGGATTACAATGCATCCAGGGTAAATCGATCGTCAATTCGATCAGTCTGAAAGAGGGCGAGGAGCAGTTCATCAGACAGGCCAGAAAAATCAGGGATTACGGCGCTGCCGTAGTGGTGATGGCTTTCGACGAAGCCGGGCAGGCCACCACCTTCGAACAAAGAATCGCCATCTGCGAAAGGGCCTACCATATCCTTGTCGATACGGTTCACTTTCCGGCCGAAGACATCATCTTCGATCCCAATATTCTCACCATCGGAACCGGGATGGAGGAGCACAATAACTACGCAGTCGACTTTTTCAGGACAACCACCTGGATCAAGAAACATCTGGCTTATACCAAAGTAAGCGGAGGTATTTCCAATGTCTCATTCTCCTTCCGGGGAAACAATGTCATCAGGGAAGCCATTCACTCGGTATTCCTGTTTCATGCCATCAAAGCCGGACTCGACATGGGAATCGTCAATCCGGGCATGCTCCAGATCTATGATGAAATACCCCCTGATTTGCTGATGCATGTGGAAGATCTGGTCCTGAACAGGCGGCCTGATGCCACAGAACGTTTGCTGTCCTTTGCCGAAAGTATGATCAAAAGCACTGAAGATAAACAGGAAAAGGTCGAAGCCTGGAGAGAACTTCCCCTCAATGAGCGGGTCGAACATGCCATGGTAAAAGGGATCACTGAATTTATCGAAGAGGATGTACGAGCTCTTTTGCCAAATTATGATTCCCCTCTGAATATCATTGAAGGACCCTTGATGGATGGCATGAACAAAGTAGGAGATCTCTTTGGGTCAGGCAAGATGTTCCTCCCTCAGGTCATCAAGTCGGCAAGAGTCATGAAAAAGGCAGTCGCCTGGCTTCAGCCATACATTGAAGAAGAGAAGAAATTACTTCCAGACAAAGTTGTGGTCCGGAAAAAAATTCTGCTGGCAACGGTCAAAGGAGACGTTCACGACATCGGGAAAAATATAGTGGGAGTCGTCCTTGCTTGCAACAACTATGAAGTGATAGATCTGGGTGTCATGGTCCCGTGCGAAATTATCCTTGATACGGCCATCAAAGAACAAGTGGACATCATTGGTTTGAGCGGCTTGATCACTCCATCACTCGAGGAGATGGTCAATGTGGCCAAGGAGATGGAAAAGAGAGGTTTTATCAAGCCTTTGCTCATTGGTGGTGCAACGACCTCTAAAATCCATACGGCGGTTAAAATTGCCCCGCAATACAGCAATACGACCCTTTACGTGAAAGATGCTTCCAGATCTGTTCAGGTGGTGGCAGAACTCTTGTCCGGCTCACCTGAATTCCTGAAAGCAACATTGCAGGAATATGCCGGAATCAGACAGGTTCACAGCACAAAAAAACCAAAAGAATACTGGACTTTGCAAGAGGCCCGCGACAGAAGGTTTCACCCTGATTTCCTAAAGCATCCCGTCTCTCCACCTAACTTTACAGGTGTAAAATATTTCATCGACTATCCGCTGGAGGAACTAAGAAAATACATTGACTGGACATTTTTCTTTCTGGTGTGGGAATTCAAAGGGAAATATCCTGCCATTCTGAATGATCCCGACAAGGGCGAAGCGGCACGACAGCTGTTTGAGGAGGCCAACCAGTTTCTGGATGAGATCATCGCCAATAAAATGATCAGTGCCAATGGTGCGGCAGGAATCTGGCCGGCCAACAGTGTTGGTGACGACATCGAACTTTATTCTGATGAATCCAGGTCACAAAAGATTGGTGCATTTTTCCAGTTACGCCAACAGGAGAAAAAACAGGGAGCAACCATTCAACTTTGCCTGAGCGATTTCATTGCACCTAAAGAAACGGGTATCTCCGATTACTGCGGAGCATTTGCAGTGACTGCCGGACTTGGAGTGTCCGACCTGGTGAGTAAATACAAGGATGAAAACAACGATTACAAGGCCATCATGATCGAAGCTTTGTCAGACAGGCTTGCCGAAGCATTTGCGGAAAAATTGCACGAACTGGTTCGGACCGAAATATGGGGCTACAATAAATATGAAAATTTGACATCTGCTGAATTAATTGCTTCAAAATATCAGGGAATCCGACCGGCGCCCGGTTATCCTGCCTGTCCCGAACATTCCGAAAAAGAGACAATCTTCTCCTTATTAAGAGCAACTGAACATACCGGGATTTCACTGACTGAAAATTATTCAATGTATCCGAATGCCTCAGTTTGCGGAGTATATTTTGCACATCCCGAATCAAGATATTTCGGTGTGGAGAAAATCGGACCAGACCAGGCAGCAGACTATGCGGCAAGGAAGCAGGTTTCTATCGAATTTATTGAGAAATACATACCCACAAATCTCAATTATGAGCCAAAAAAAAGGGGATGATCCGATAGATCATCCCCTTCTCGAAAACTAGAAAGGAACTTATTTATTCACAGCAACTATTTTGAATTTCAGCGTGAAATCGTCGTAGATCATTTTATCTCCCAATCCTTCGAAGAAACTTCCTGATCCGTATTTGATGCCGAATTTAGTCCGGTTAACAGTCAACACACCTGTTGCAGTTAACTGACCTGAAACTTCGTTCACCTCAGCATCAAATTCTACAGGAGAGGTAATTCCCTTGATGGTCAAATCAGCCGTAAAATGGAAAAGTTTGCCGGATTTGCCTTCCACTTTTTTCACCTCAAGGGTGGATTGTGGAAATTTGGCAACACCAAAAAAATCATCAGATTTCAAGTGTCCGATCAATTTTTGATTGTAACCGGCATCCGTTAAATCAGTATTGACGATGGTATTCATATCGACAATTAATTTTCCGCCGGTGATCTTTTGCTTCTCAACATTCAGGGTACTTTCACCAAAAGCGATCGTTCCGACATGCTGACCGGTTACTTTTTTGGCTTCCCATTCAAGGGTACTGGCTTTGGAATCTATACGATATTCCTTTGAAAATCCTGTTAAACAGAACATTACAAATAATGCACTTAGCATCAGATTGGAGATCACTCCCGATCGTCCTATTGGGGTTTTGATGTTTTTCGAATTTTGTACCATAATTTAAATATTTTTGAATTGTTTACGGACGTGCCAGAATATTGTTTCGAAAGTCACAATAGGTAGATCCACACTTAAATTGTATATTTACAGTCTCAATTTATTATATATAATGAAGAACAACAACAACTTAACTGAAGATGTCAGTTTAATCGGCTTTCGTTTTTTTCAGTCCTTGTCGGAAGATGAGATGAAGAGCCTGAACAATGAAAAAGTATGTTCGACCAATAAGAAGGGAACTGTTCTTTATAAAGAGGGCAGTCGCCTGACAGGATTTTACTGTATTACAAGTGGAATTGTAAAAATTTATAAGACAGGTATTGACGGAAAAGAGCAGATTATCCGTTTTGCCAAAAAAGGAGATATTATTGCCTACCGGTCCTTGTTAAGTCAGGAAGTGGCATGCACTTCTGCCAAAACGATCGAGGAAGCCACACTGTGCCATATTCCTTATAAAACGTTGCTCAGCCTGATTGAAAGAAACTGGAAATTCTCCCTGGCAATGCTCAAAATTGTTTGTGCTGAACTGAAGGAGGCCAATGACTACATTACGGACATTGCACAAAAAACGGTCAGGGAAAGGCTGGCAGAAGTATTGTTGCTTCTAAAGCAGGAATTTGATCTGGATGCCGAAAAAACGTTGCAGATTTCACTCACCAGAGAAGAGCTTGCCAACATGGTCGGTACAGCAACTGAATCAATTATCCGGTTATTGTCAGAATTTAAACAGGATAAACTTATTGATCTTCAGGGTCGTAAAATTAAGATCATCAACATCCAGGCGCTTACAAAAGTGGCGAACCTGACAAAATACTGATTACATAACGATCCATTTCTCGGGGTCGAGCTTGTTGTTCTCATACCAGAGTTGGAACTTCAGCACCGTCTTGTTATCATCTTCCCGGTCGGTAAAGATGGTTCCAATATCTTGTTTGGTATCCACTTTCTGTCCCACCTGAACCGAAACACTTGCCAGATTGGAATAGACAGTTAGGTAGCTTCCATGTCTCAAAATAATGGCCCAGTTGCCTCCAGGAATTGCCAGAACTTTGGAAACTTCTCCCTTGAAGACTGAACGCGCCCTGGCTCCGTTTTCAGTTGTAATATCAATTCCGGCATTCTTTCTGATGACATGTTTTAAGACCAGATCCGGATGCTCACCGAAATGGTCTGTAATTAATCCCCGCAGGAGAGGCCAGGGTAGTTTGCCCTTGTTCTTTGAAAAGTCTTCTGACAGATTTTTCAGCTCAGGAGAGGGCTTGTAACCAGGCACTTTGGTGGTTTTTGTGGATGATTTTCTCGCCTCTTCCGCAATACTCTTTTCAATTTCCCTCTCCAGCTTTGATGCGATATTTTGCTGGTTATCCAATTTCTTCCTCAATTCTTTTTCCTTCTTCTGCAAGACAGAATAATATTCTTTTTGCTCAGCTTTTTGCTTCGCATATTTTTCGGATTGACTGATTTTGGAAGTAAGGAGTTGTGCCTTATCTTCTTTGCGTTTATTCAAGTTGACAATCAATTCATTTAATGTTTCTTTCAGGGCAGCAATCTCCCCGGCCTGTGTCCTGCGGAAATCTGCATATTGTTTCAAATAGACAAAACGCTTGTAGGCCTGGTTGAAATCATCAGCCGAGAGTAAAAATACCAATTGATTGTTTTGATCCTGATTTCTTCTTGCGTAACGGATCATGCCTGCGTACCGATCCTTAATCAGATTAAGATCCGCATTCAGAGAATCAATGTTCTGGTTACTTCTTACAATGGTAGAATCCAGATAACCTAACTCAAAATTGATGTTCGAAATCAGCCTTTCCTGTAAATGGATTTTCTGTTCAAGGATGGAAAGCCGGTTAATGGATGTTTTGGCATTCTGATCGGTTTCTTTCAATAAATGGTTGATATAGTCAATTTCCTGACTCGTTTTATCCTTCTCCTTCCGTAAATCATTGATTGATTTATTTTGTCCGTAAGAATTTGAAAAAACAAGTATCAGAAAAAGAATTCCAACCAATTTTTTTCTTCCAAAATCAACCATCCTAATTATTTCACCTTGCATTCGCAAATTAATGTTTTTGTATAGTTTCCCGCTTGTATTTAGAAGGAACACTGAATCCAAAATCAGTTTCATCGTCAATAGAAACCTTTGATAAATCCAATTCGATATCCATTTTTTTCTGTCCCGACATCCACACATGAATTTTGCCTGGAAACCATTTTCCCCCCAAAGCCTTAAAATCTGAAAATTCAATGGTAACGATCCTACCGGCATCAATATCATTGTATACTTCTTTCCTGACGACAAAAATATCAGGATCAACAAATATATCCTGTTTGATCAGATGTTGATCTTCGTTTCTTTGTTTAAAACGCTCCAGCTTTTGCTCGTTACTGGCAAATTTGTTGAACCTGCGTTCCCTGATAGAGGAAATTTTGTACATGTTATCTTCAATATTCAATACATAATCCTTGAACGGATTATCTTTCTGATCTTGCTTGATAGATTGGATATGATTACTCAAAATTGATTGAATGGTTTGATAATCAAGATCATTACCAATTAAATCGCTAATGTTTTGTATGGAACCGGCAATGACAAATTTATGGTAATGGTCGACGACCTTAAATGAATCAATACCCAGTTCAAGTCTTCCAATTGGGATAGTCAGCTTTTGGGCTGAAACTTGTATCACACTGTCTTTTTTGATTTTGTACAATCCTTTGATTGAATTTACATTCCCATCATTATTGATTGTCAGACTAACTCTTTTGACGGTTAATGTATTGAATTTAATCTCATTTTCAATCACCATCCTGACACATCTTCTAACGCTGATTGGCTTTACTTTTCTTTCGATAACAACCTTTTCAATGTGCTTACAACCAGCTAAAAAAAGCAGAAAAAACACCAATTGGCTTAGCAAAATAATTTTTTTCCTCATGATTCTATTCCTCAACCGATTCAATGAAAATAACCATTTTGATTTTCTGAGGCAAAACTTTGGACTGATTGCCCATCTTCAGGGATTTTTCCCATTGCAGTGTTGCCTTCGCCTTATCATTCAGAAAAAATAGGATATCTCCATAATGTTCAACCAGAACGGGATTCTCCTCTGTACTGTTGGATAAAGCCGATTCCATATAAAATTTTGCCAGTTGATAATCCTTCTTTTTAAATAGTACCCAGGCATAGGTATCAAGATAGGTCGGATTACCTGGATTGTTTTTAACCACCAGATTGCTGAGTTTTTCAGCTACATCCAATTTAATTGACCGAAGCGACAAATAGTAGGCATAGTTGTTCATTGCCATATAATTCTGTGGGTCAATCTCAACCACTTTATCAAACCATTTGTAAGCCTCATCGTAATTTTTCTGTTTGTAAAAGGCTTCAGCACGATAGGTGTAAACCTGGGAAAGCACCTGCACATTGTGATTGGCATTTGCTTCAGCTGAATCAAGAACGGCAAAAACATCCTTGTAATTTCCAAGCTGGATCTTGGCAACTGCATTCAATATGTAAATAATTGGTTGATCAGGGAAATATCGGACAGCAGTATTACTCTCCTTTTCCATTGCTTTCCAGTCAGATAAATCATTGTCCACAAACAAAAGACGTTCCCAATAAGCATAATTTCCTTTGTTGATTTCTACAACAAGTCTCAACTGTTCACGCGCTTCTTTATTTTGTTTTTTACCAAGATAATACTCTGCAAGCAGGGATCTCGGTCGTTCATCGTCAATGTGTTTGTCAATTAGAATTTTAATCAGTTCCAATTGTTGTGCCTCCGTCAAATGGTGATCCTCTGACTGGGCTATTAGCATGTACATTTGAACTTTGGTTTCCAGTTCAAGATTGGAATCCTCAAAACCAATTTTAATGTGCTCATAGGACTTGGAATAGTCTTTCGCTACACGGTAATAATTGGAAAGGGAAAAATGAACGAACCCATCATTGGGCTGAAGATCTAATAATTTATTGTAATATTCCAGAGATTTATCCATCACACTATCAGCCAAATACATATCGGCTAATAATCCGTAATACTTGGTATTCGCCTGATTTTTGGTAATCAGATTTTCAATCTCTGTATAAGCTTCCTTTTTTTTGCCCAGTTTCAGATAAATGGTCTGTTTGCCCAAGGCTAAGGACTCAGTAATGCCCGTATGATTTTCCAATTCATCATAACACTTCAGTGCAATATCATATTTACCTGCCATGCTGAACATATCAGCGCGGTAAAGCGGATATTCTTCGTTTTCGGGAACCAATCCAGCCAATACTTCGAAAGTATTAGCTGCCTTCTCGTACAACTTATTTTGCTGGTAGATTTTTGCCAGTAATATCTGATAATACCTGTTTTGAGGATTGAGTAAAACTGCCCTCTCAAGCATCATCATGGCACTCTGAAAATCGCCCCTTACCAGATGAATATTGGCAATTTCATACAAAGATGTTGAAGATGCAGGATCCATTTCAAGACACCTTGAAAATATCTTGATGGCTTCGTCCACATTTCCAAGCGTCCTTTGCTTGATCCCCTCAATGAACAGATATTGAAACTGCTGTTTCTGATCATCCGTCAACAAGGATAGATTATTACTCTCCTCCTCCGGAATAACAGTCTTCACAGTTTGTTGAGGTGTTTTGCATGAATCAAAAATAAAAAGGAGGGCCAATGCAACCCCTAATATTGATATTGTTTTACTCATCATTCATTGTTATAGTCACTTGTCAGTGCTTTCCGGTATGTCCAAACCCTCCTTCACCTCTCCCGCTTTCCTCAAGTTGTTCAACCTCATCCCAATCCACCTGATTATAAGAGGAAATTACCATTTGTGCAATTCTCTCTCCATTGGTAATGATGAAATCTTCCTGAGACAAATTGATCAGGATAATCTTAATCTCTCCCCTGTAATCGGCATCGATGGTGCCCGGGGAGTTAAGCACTGTCACCCCTTTGTTGATAGCCAACCCACTCCTTGGTCTGATCTGTGCCTCATAACCATCAGGCAAATGAATGAAAAGTCCGGTGGGGACTAATTTTCTTTCCAAAGGCTTAAGAAAGAGAGGTTCTGATAAATCCGCACGCAAATCCATTCCGGCGGATTTCAAGGTACTATAATGCGGTAGGCTATTTTGAGATTTGTTGACAATTTTTACCTTCATGTGTAAATCATTTGTTATTAAAGGCCGTATGGTATACCCACAAATTCATTTTCGGTTGATTTGAACATATTGCTGTGGGCATTTCATTTGAATTCTATCCTATTAACAAGAAAATTTAATCTGATAATCAGTACGATAATAAGCATATTCCTCCAATTTCCGATCAAATTTCCTCCGAAAAATCCTGGATTTTACCCTTCAATTTAATCGGCAAAGATAAGAAACAAATTTACTGATCAATCAACATGAAATCGCTTTGGCAACAATCTCTTTAAATCCGATTTTTCGTTGTACCATATAAATAGAAGGAAGACCGAAAAGAGGAGGGTCTTGAAACTGTATTTGAGAACGAAACCTGAAATGTTTATATTCATCTCAATGATATACAATAATATAGCTACAAAAAAATAGGATCCAATTTTCTTCAGGTCATAGTGAACAGGGAAATGTTTTTGGCCGTAATAATAGGAGATAAGGGTAGTAATCAGGGTTGAGACGAAGAAGGCAATTGCTGAAGCCATATAGCCTAAAATTGGAATAAAAAGAATGTTGATGAGTAGGGTAATGATCCCCCCGATAACAGAAAAAATAGCACCGTAATGGGTTTGATCTGTCAGTTTGTACCAGAGGGATTGGGTATAGAAGATACCCAAAAATAGATTCCCCATTAACATCCATGGCACAATCCTCATCCCTTCATGATACCCGGAATGGGAAGATCCAATAAAATATTTTAAAATATCGATGTAAAAAAGAACACCAATGAATATCAAAAGCCCAAAAATGACAAAATAGTTCATAATCACGCTATATACCTTCTTGGATGCTTCATTTTTGTAATGCGAAAACAAAAATGGTTCAAAAGAGAATCTGAATGCCTGAATGAATAGGGTCATTAAAATGGCAAGTTTTCCATTCGCCGTATAAACTCCCAATTCGTACATTGGATCTTTACCATTTTTGATCAATTGTGGAATCACAATTTTATCAATATTTAATGTAACCATGCCCGCAATACCTACAACGAGGATTGGCCAGCCATACCGCAACATTTCTTTGAGTTTTTCAGGCTTAAACACTAATTTTCTGATTCCAAGATCAGGTATAAAGAGCAACAAAGTAACGACGGAGGCAATCAGGTAGGATAAAAATGCATAACCTATTCCAATTTGCGGACTGTAAAAGAATCGGAGAATAGATTCAGGATGATGAGCCAGAACCCTCGGACAAAGTAAGATCCAGAAAAGATTCAGCAGGATGTTGATTCCGATGTTAATCATCTTGAAAAAGGCAAATTTAACGGGTCTCTCCTGCAACCGGAGTTTAGCGAATGGAATAGCTGTGATGGCGTCCAAGGCAACAGTAATGCCCATCCAAACTACATACAAATGCTGCTGCGGATATCCAACCCATCCTGCAATTTGACGGGAGAATAGGGAAATGAAAATGGCAAAAAGAATTGATGTAGCTGATAGGGCAATCAGTGAAGTACCAAACACTTCATTGGGTTTCTCACTCTTGCTGGCAAACCGGAAATAGGAGGTCTCCATCCCATAGGTGAGTAGCACCTGAAAAAAGGCAACATACGCCAGTAAATTACCAAGTATCCCATATTCAGCCGGCAGAAATGTCCAGGTATAAATAGGGGTCAGGAGTAAATTCAGAAACCGGCCTACAATACTGGGTACCCCATATATCATGGTATCTCCGGCCAACTTTTTTAGTGCACTCAAATCTTATCAGTTTTATCGAACAACAAACAAAGATAATTGAAGTAAAGAAAAAGAAACTAAAATTGTGAAATTGAATTCACTTAACTTGCAATAAGAAACCGCCATCGCTAAAACTGGGATTTTGTGTGCTCCTTCCAAAATAAGATTCTATTTTTGTCAAAATTCGATTTCTAAATAATTATCTATATGAAGCGGTTGACATCATCTCTATTGACAATTCTGTTTGCTTTGACACTTTTCATGAATTGCGCTCAATCAAACAGTCGTTCCAGGCGCCCGGTGACTTCCTTTCAGATCAATCCGCAAAAAAAGAGTTTCAAACTGGGTACGGAAATTCAGATCAATCTTCAGACTAAATTAAAAGAAGGTTTAATTGAGCGAATTGACATATCTGTGGATGGAAAACAAATTCAGACTTCTAAAATATTAACCAATTCATTCCTTTTTAAAACCATTGATTTTGGAGTAGGTAAACATATTGTAAAAGTAACTGCAACAAAAACAGATGGAGTTTCCGGAGAAAATTACGAGGAAATTTTTGTTACATCAGATCGAAAACCGATCCAATATGGCTATGAGGTAGTTGCAGTATATCCTCATGATCCCAAGCGATTTACCCAGGGACTTGAATTTCATAACAATGTACTTTATGAAGGTACCGGTCAGGAAACAACCTCCTTCATTTACCAGACTGATCTTAAAACAGGAAAAAATATAAAGAATTATAAACTTGAAGATCAATATTTTGGAGAAGGAATTACCATTTTAAATAACAAGATATTCGAATTGACCTACAAAAATCAAATTGGTTTCATTTATGACCTTACAACTTTTAAACCGCTCGGCACCTGGAAATATAAGTCCAAGGAAGGATGGGGTTTGACCAATGATGGCCAATCACTTATTATGAGTGATGGCACCGAAAATATATATTTCATTCATCCGGATACGTTTAAGGAAGTGAAAAAAATTCAGGTTTGTAATGAATATAATATAGTGAAGAATATAAATGAACTTGAATACATTAAAGGTGAAATTTGGGCCAATATATGGACTACAGACAACATTGTGATCATAGACCCTAAAACAGGAAAAGTTACTGGAGAAGTCAATTTAAGTGGATTATCCGGTTCCATCATCCAAAGTCAAAGAGAGCAGATGGATGTTCTGAATGGCATTGCCTGGAACCCAGTCACAGATAAAATTTATGTTACAGGAAAACTTTGGCCAAAACTTTTTGAAATAAAATTGATTAAAAAAGACAATTAGAAAAGCTTCATTGAATCTATATCTCCTCTATTTTTTCTACCTAAGTGGACATATGCCAAATCAGTTACTTCTCTTCCTCTTGGTGTGCGTTTAATAAATCCTTCCTTGATTAAAAAAGGCTCGTATACCTCTTCTATAGTGCCTGAATCTTCACCCACAGCTGTTGCAATGGTAGAAATTCCCACCGGTCCTCCCTTAAATTTATCAATGATCGTGGATAAAATTTTATTGTCCATTTCATCCAAACCAAAACGGTCTATATTAAGTGCTTCGAGTGAATATTTAGTAATATCAATATCAATCTTTCCATTTCCTTTCACCATGGCAAAATCTCTTACTCTTCTTAAGAGCGAATTAACAATTCTTGGCGTTCCCCTGCTTCTTCTTGCAATTTCGTAGGCTGCATCATCAGTTATTTTTACATCCAATATTCTGGCAGAACGTTTGACAATTCCTGTTAATATGTCAATATCATAATATTCCAAATGACAGGTAATTCCAAATCTAGCCCGCAGCGGACGGGTCAGTAAACCACTTCTCGTAGTGGCGCCAATTAATGTAAAAGGATTTAATTCAAGTTGTATGGAGCGTGCACTTGGGCCTTTATCAATTAAAATATCAATACGAAAATCTTCCATAGCAGAATACAAATATTCTTCAACTATGGGACTTAACCTGTGAATTTCATCAATAAAAAGTACGTCGTTTTTTTCAAGATTAGTTAAAAGGCCTGCTAAATCACCAGGCTTGTCTAAAACAGGTCCTGAGGTCAGTTTTAATTTAACCCCTAATTCATTGGCAATAATATTGGATAATGTTGTTTTTCCCAAACCTGGAGGTCCATGTAAAAGTACATGATCCAAAGATTCTCCACGCATGATTGCTGCCTGTACAAATACCTGTATATTATCTATAATTTTGGTCTGACCTGCAAAATCAATAAACTTTAAGGGTCTTAACTGATTATCCAATTCCTTATCAGAAGGATCATCATTATTATCCCTCAAATCAATAAACTCTCCCATTCTTTTATTATAAAATCAAATGTGATATATGTGATGAATACCTACCTAGTCGAATTATTCAATCAAATGATTCAATAATCTCGATAAATTTAAATGTATTGAAAGGCTTTTCCATCAAATAATCCATGCCATTTTCCATACATTTCTGAAAATCATTATTGAGTGTATTGGCCGTGAAGGCGATGATGGGAGTATATCCTCTTGATGTTTCTTCATTTTCAATTCTTCTTATTTCTCTTGAAGATTCATAACCATCCATCACCGGCATCATTAAATCCATGATAATCACATCAAAAGATTGACTTTTAAAAATTTCTACTCCTTCCAAACCATTATTTGCTATGGTTACTTTACATTTTAATTTGGCCAAATTAATATTCAAAAGCTTTTGATTCAGTAGATTATCCTCCACAAGAAGCACTTTCAAATTTTCTTTATTATTAATGTCAGGCATAATCAGTGAACTATTATTATATAATGAGTGAATAGACAATTGTCAAGCAGGTAGAAAATTAATAAACAAGTTAATATAATATGTTTTAAATTTTATAAATGGAAAATTTGCTTTTAATGTTACCATGTTAGTATTGTTGATAAATATTATCTTTTCAATTGAAATTCATCATTCCAAAAGATACTCAAACTTTATTAACTTTATAAATTATTGCAATTCTGATGTATAGTGGTTTATTAACAACCGGTTTATTTTAGATATTCACTTGACAAACATACTATGAATAACCTTTTTTAGGTTAAAAATGTTTTGAATATTGATCAATAAAATTTTAAAATGAGGCATTATTTTAAAATTTATTTTTTTATGCAATATTTTTTAGAAATGACTTGTTATTTTTTATGAACAGTTATTAACTATTAATTGTAATGGTAGTATAATGAATTATTAATAGAATCAATTATGATTAAAATAGCTCTTGCTTCAGACCATGCTGGTTTCGATCTTAAAAATGCAATAATTTTATCTCTTAAAAAAGAGAATTATGATATAGTTGATTTTGGTTGTTTTTCCGGTGAAAGCTGTGATTATGCCGATTTCGCGCATCCGTTAGCTGTTTCAGTTGAAAATGATCCTGATTTAGTTGGTATTGTTTGCTGTGGATCTGGAAATGGTATTAATATGACAGTCAATAAGCATCCGGGAATTAGATCTGCTATTTGCTGGAACAATGACGTTGCGGAATTGGCCAGGTCTCATAATAATGCGAATATTTGTTCTTTACCTGCCAGATTTATTTCTGAAAAAGAAGCATTGGAGATGATTAAAATTTTCCTTAATACAAAATTTGAGTTTGGCAGGCATTTACAGCGTATCAATAAAATTCCCTTGTAGTTATAATTTAGGTAAATGGCTGGTTTATATATTCATATTCCTTTTTGTACTAATAAATGTTTTTATTGTGATTTTTACTCCGGAAATCAACTTTATCTACTGGATGCGTATGTTGAGGCTTTGATTAGAGAGTTGAAATTAAGGAAGTCTTATTTAGGTAGTGAAGCAATACAAACGATCTATTTTGGAGGAGGTACCCCATCCTTATTATCAAGTAGTCAATTATACAATATTCTTCAAGCAGTTCACTCGATTTTTGTCGTGGAAAGTAATTGTGAAGTTACTATCGAATGTAATCCTGAGAATATTAATGAAGATTATGTTAATTATTTATACAATTCAGGTATTAACCGGATCAGCCTTGGAATTCAGTTTCTGGATGATAAAGTATTAAAGGATTATAATAGAAAACATGATAAAGAGCTAATATATAATGCTTTAGATGTTATTAATAATTCAAGTTTTTCTAATTTGTCTGTTGATTTGATTTATGCAGTTCCAGGTATTTCTGATCATTTTCTAACTTGGACTTTAAAGCAATTGTTAGTCTTTGATATTCAACATATCTCTGCCTATAGTTTGACTATAGCAAAAAACTCTCAATTATATTGGAAGATCAAGAAAGGTGAGTTTGTGGAAACTAAGGAAACCTCTTTTCTTTCTCAATATCAAATTATTAATGAATATTTAACTACTTCAGGTTTTATACAGTATGAAATAAGTAATTATGCAAAAGATGGTTTTTTCTCCAGACATAATCTCGGATATTGGAACCAAACTCGATATCTTGGCATTGGAGTCTCTGCTCATAGTTATAATTTGAGTTCACGTCAATGGAATCATACTAATATTAAAAAATACATAAGGGATCTGTCTGGTGTAAGTCCAAATATTGATTTAACAATTGAGGAACTTTCAGATAACCAGATATATAACGAATATATTATTTTAAAATTACGGCTTTTAGATGGAATATCTATTGATTTTGTAAAAAATACTTTTAGAAAAGATATTTATGATCATTTTTTGAAGGCCATCACCCGTCTTGGTGAAAGAAATTATTTTAATTTTTCAGGTGATCTTGTTATTCCTAAACCAGGTGATTTGCTTGTTGCAGATTATCTTTCTCAATTTTTAATGATTTAATTTATTGATTATCATTGTTTTTTAAGATTTATTTCATGGGTATTTATTTTTTTGCGGAAGATGTGGACATGCCTAAAATTGATTTTCAGGCCGTACAAAAAGTTCTGAAACGTGAGATCAGAATAAACAAGTGTAAATTAGGGTTGATTAATTATATATTTTGTAGTGACCCATATTTGCTGGATATTAATATTAAATTTTTGAAACATGATTATTTCACCGATGTGATCACTTTTGACTATACAGATGGTCTGGTTGTATCGGGTGATATTTATATAAGTACAGATATGGTTATGAATAATTCAGTTATTTTTAGCCAGATTTTTCAAGAGGAATTAATGCGGGTAATTTCTCATGGTCTTTTGCATTTGCTCAAGTTCAATGATAAAGAGGAAGAGGAAGTAATTGCGATGCGTAGGAAGGAAAGCGACATGCTTAATTCCTTTAAGGGGTATTCTATAATATTATAAGGACTCGAATCATCAGTATTAAATTGGTAGGTTTTTTATGAGCGTTAAAATTGATTATGATATAATTGTGGTAGGAGCTGGGCATGCTGGTTGTGAGGCTGCCAATGCTGCTGCAAAATTGGGTTCATCTGTTTTGTTGATTACACTCGATATTAATCGGATTGCACAAATGAGTTGTAATCCCGCTGTTGGTGGAATTGCCAAAGGACAAATTGTTCGAGAAATTGATGCTTTGGGTGGAATGATGGGAAAAATTACGGATAGTAGCACTCTTCAGTTCAGAATGCTCAATCGCTCCAAAGGTCCGGCAATGTGGAGTCCCAGGGCTCAATGTGATAAAAGTAAATTCTCAGAGATTTGGAGAATCGAACTTCAACACAATAAAAACATTTTTTTTTGGCAAGGATCAGTTGTTGAATTACTAATTGAAGAGCAACGGGTCGTTGGGGTCAGAACAGAAATAGGCGTAATGTTCTATTCAAAAGCAGTCATATTAACGAATGGAACTTTCTTGAATGGCCTGATGCATTTTGGCCAAAATAAATTGCAAGGCGGTCGAATTTCTGAACCTTCTTCCTTTGGCATTACTGAGCAATTGATTCGGCTTGGCTTGAACTCCGGTAGGATGAAAACCGGAACACCACCGAGGTTGGATAAGAGAACAATTGATTTTGATCAATTGGAAGAACAAGCTGGGGAAGAAGGTCATCAATTTAGTTTTTATCATCAAAAGGTAGAATTGTTACCTACCATCAATTGTCACATTACATATACCAATGATGCTGTTCATCGGGAATTGGAAAAAGGGTTTAAGTTTTCTCCGATGTTTGATGGTACCATACAAAGTTTAGGTCCACGTTATTGTCCAAGCATTGAAACAAAGTTGATTATTTTTAATGAAAAGTCGTCGCATCAACTCTATCTGGAACCGGAAGGCGTGGACTCAATCGAATATTATCTTAATGGGTTTTCTACTTCGTTGCCTTTCGAGAATCAAGAGAATGCCATTAAACTTATTCCGGGATTAGCAAATGCTAAAGTTCTTCGTCCAGGTTATGCCATTGAATATGATTTCTTCGATCCTACCCAATTGTATCATTCATTGGAATCCAAAATTTTAGCTAATTTATTTCTTGGCGGTCAGATAAATGGGACCACTGGTTACGAAGAAGCCGGTGCTCAGGGTTTAATGGCAGGGATCAATGCTCATCTGAAATGTACGGATAAGAGTTCATTTGTCTTGTCTAGAAATCAAGGTTATATTGGAGTTCTAATTGATGACTTGATCACTAAGGGAGTTGATGAGCCATACAGAATGTTTACCAGCCGGGCAGAGCATAGACTGATATTGAGGCAGGATAATGCGGATGAGCGACTATCTAAATTGGGAAATGATTTAGGGCTATTGCCGGACGAATTGTTTAATTGTTATTTATTAAAATCAAAATTAATTGATACAATTTCGGATCAGGTCGTTACTATATCTATTAACCCCGAGATTGTTAATGATTACTTGATAGAAAAGAATTCTGCACCGATTAAGCAAAAAACCAAACTTTTTAATATTATTAGTCGACCACAGATCAATTTTTCTGATTTTCTGGTGAAGCATCCATTTTTTTTGGAAAAGCTGGAGCCAGTTCCTCGTGAATTGGAAGGTGAAGTCATTGAAGCCGTTGAGATTAGAATCAAATATGCTGGTTATATTTCAAGGGAAAACACGATGGTGGATAAGTTAAAAAGATTAGAGAATATTAAAATTGAAAACAAATTTGATTATTCTACTATTTTGGCATTGTCAACGGAGGCTAGACAGAAACTGACCCGGATTAATCCTAAGACTATCGGCCAAGCTCATAGAATTCCGGGCATTTCGCCGAATGATATCAATGTATTATTAGTAATGCTAGGTAGGTAATGTTCCACGTGGAACAATAAAAAATTAAAATGACAATTACATTAGACGAAGTTAAAAAATCAATCCGAAATATACCTGATTTCCCTAAGGTTGGAATTCAATTTAAGGATGTTTCTACAGCATTTAAAGACGAGAAAATTTTTAAATTTATCGTTAAAAAGATAAAAGATTACTATTTCCAACTTGGGATCACTAAAGTTGTAGGAATTGAATCCCGAGGTTTTATTTTGGGGAGCTCATTGGCAGGTGAGTTAAATGCCGGATTTGTCCCAATCAGGAAGCCGGGCAAATTACCCGCAGATACATTTAGCCAGTCTTATGATTTGGAATATGGATCCGATTCTTTGGAGATACACACTGATGCTTTGAGTGCAAATGATGTTGTTTTGATTCATGATGATCTTTTGGCAACAGGAGGTACTGTGAATGCAGCTGTCGATTTGGTGAAAAAATTTGGAGTAAAAGAAATCCATGTCAATTTTTTTGTCGAATTGGATTTTTTGAATGGAAGAGAGCGAATCCACAGCGATATTCCGGTCTGGTCTCTAATTCATTTTTAATGGCGGTGAACCGAGATTCCTCCATATTGTTGCTTGATGAAGTTAAAAAACTTCCAGGAAGTCCTGGCGTGTATCAGTTTTTTGACAAGGAGGAAAAAATTATTTATGTTGGGAAAGCAAAAAATTTAAAAAAACGAGTTTCTTCCTATTTTCTTAAAACTCAGGTTAACAGAAAAACGGAGATTCTTGTCAGGCAGATTGAGAAAATTAGACACATAGTTGTCGATAGTGAGGAGGATGCTTTGCTTCTGGAAAATAACCTCATTAAAAGGTACCAGCCGAAATACAATATATTGTTGAAGGATGATAAATCTTTCCCTTGGATATGTGTGAAGAATGAACCTTTTCCTCGTATTTTCTACACCAGAAAAGTTTTTAAGGACGGATCAAGTTATTTTGGACCATATACATCTGTGTATATGGCAAGGACAATATTGGATGTAATTAAGCAACTTTTCCAGATTAGAAATTGTAATTTGAATTTGTCGAAGGAGAATTTGCAGCAAAAAAAGTTTAAGAAATGCCTTGAATTTCAAATAGGAAATTGTAAAGCTCCTTGTGAATTTTTGTATTCAATTGAAAAATATGAGAATGATATCTTTAATGCAAAAGCGATATTGAGTGGTACATTAACCCCTGTTTTTAATTTTTTGAAGACTGAAATGCAATTTGCTGCTGATAAATATGACTTTGAAAAGGCTAATGAATTCAAATCAAAAATACAGATATTAGATAATTACCAGAGTAAATCGCTTGTTTGCAGTGCAACTTTGACCAATGTAGATGTATTGTCGTTTCACGAAGATGAAAAAAATGCCTTTGTTAATTATTTCAGAATTGTAGATGGATCTATCGTCAATAGTTACATGCTGGAAGTCAGGAAGAAGTTGAATGAATCAAAAGAGGATATTTTGTCATTTTGCATCATAGAAATGAGAAAAATTTTTAATTCGAAATCATCTGAAATTATTTTGCCATTTCCAATAGGATATCTTCTTTCAGGTATTCAGGTAACTATTCCTAAAATAGGAGAGAAGAGAAAGTTGTTGGATTTGTGTGAGAGAAATGGTAGAATGTACATGTTGGAACGGGCAAAGAACGAATCATTGAAATCCCCGGTAACCAAAAAGCAAAGATTGCTGGAGACCTTGCAGAAGGATTTGAAATTGGCCAAACTTCCTCATTGGATAGAGTGTTTCGATAATTCAAATATTTCGGGAGAATTTCCTGTCTCTTCTTGTGTCGTATTTAAAGATTGTATGCCTTATAAATCGCACTACAGGCATTTCAATATTAAGACGGTTATTGGACCCAATGATTTTGCCTCCATGGAAGAAGTTGTTGAAAGGAGGTACAGTAGACAATTAAATGAAGGGAATAAACTCCCTGATTTAATATTGATTGACGGAGGTAAAGGCCAATTATCTTCTGCCTATTCGATCTTGACAAAATTGGGATTGGACCAGGAGATCGCCATAATCGGAATCGCCAAGAGATTAGAGGAATTGTATTATCCTAACGATTCCGTGCCATTGTACTTGGATAAGAAATCGGAAACATTAAAAGTGTTGCAACAATTGAGGGATGAGGCGCATAGATTTGGAATCACTTTTCACCGGAATAAACGGTCCGAAAATTTTACAAAATCCGAGTTGATTTCTATTCCTGGGGTGGGTGATAAAACCGTTGAAAAATTGCTAATAGCCTTGAAATCAGTCGATCATATTAAGAAGACAGGACTGGAAAGTATCGAATTAATTGTCGGTAAAGACAAGGGTAGAAAAGTATTTGATTACTTCAACCATTCCTGATTAAAATAATGATTGAAGTAAATTTGAGGTATTTAACTTGTTAAATTCTTCAGAAACAAATTGTTTCATATTGATATAGTTGTGTTTTTTCCCTGTTAATCTATTCATAACTATTATTGTTTCTGATTCCATTTCATCTTTTTCTTCAATCTGTATGGATACAATTATCCCTTTTTCTACCCCCAATCTGTAGGAAATGAGCTTGTTACTTATTTTTAACTCACTTTGGTAGGTATATTTTGGAGAATATCCGTAGATCCAATTGGATGTTGAATACTTATTTGTTGCCAGTTCCTGTATAGTCACTTCACCTTTTGAAAGCAGGGTATCGTCTCTATGAAATCCCTTGTAATTACTCATATAATCGGCAAGGGAGGACATTATGTATTTTGCATTTAAATTATTATGGAGTGCTGCAAGATTAATTACCCTGGATCGGTTGGAAGCGATGGATCTGTCAGTATATCTTTGCGGATTTCCCCTTAAGGACATCGATAAATTATTTAAGTTGCTATTAATCAGTAAAGTACCATGCGCTATCACTCTGTTTTTAAAGATATGCATGGCACTTCCAGATATTTTGCCTCCTTGCAACAGGATATCGTTTCTTTCTGACATTACTACATCGAGGCCAAGAGACAAAAGAAAGTCTATGATTGGTTGTGTGATGGATGTGTACGACACGTTTTCACCAAATGGTATAGTTTGGATAAAACTGAAATTCAGGTTTCCTTCATCATGGTAAACGGAACCTCCCCCGGATAATCTTCTGGCTACCAATATTTTATTCGTAAATAGATATTCTGAATTTGTTTCTTTCTGTGCAATCTGATGTTTCCCAACCACCACACAGGGTTGGTTGATATAAAGCAATAGAAAATCATCATCACAATATTTGAGTAAGAATTCTTCCGCGGCAAGATTACTGTATGGATTTGAATTGGAAGATATTAGCAGGTTCATTGTTAATTGGTTTGACTTGTAAGCATGGGATTCACGTAATTGATTTTTTGGTTCAATTCAAAATCATATAAGGTCAGCATTCTTAATCTATAATAGGCTAACCAATAGGTTGCCAAGGAGTTAATATAATCTAATTTAGCCGTTACGCGTTCTGATGAAGCAATGTTCATATCAGTAATCGTAATTTCACCATTTTGGAATTTTTTTAATGCAATGATGTAGCCATTGGCTGCTACCTTGTCGGCTTCCTCAGCAGTTTTTAACTGATCTTTCAACAAACCGAATTGCTCTACCTGAACTATTACTCCTCTATCGAAATCCTCAAATGATTGTTTAACGTCGAAACTGACGAGATCCCTGTTCGATTCTGCCATTTTCACCGAGGAGGCAGCTTTGCCCCAGTCAAGAATTGGAAGGCTGAAAGTAAGCTGGAACATACGTTGCTGAAGCGGCTGATTGTAGATTCCAGGGAAGAATTCAGCGCTGTTGGTTAACCCATAGTTACCGGATAATGTGGCGTTCAGTCCACTGCTTCTTTTGGCTTGTGTGAGTTGACTTTCGGCAGAAATTAATCTTCTCTGGTAGTAAACCTGTTCAGATCGGTTTTCCCTGGCTTGTTTCAATGCCTTATCCGGATCAATGTCAAAAAGCGTGATTAATAAAGGCATTTGAAGTTCAATATTTTCCTTTTGATCGAGGCCAATGTATGATTTTAAAGAAAAGTCAGCATTTTTAAGATCCATCTTCGCCGAGTTCATGGATTTCTGTGCATTCAGAACAGATAATTCGATGCGGGAGAAGTCGTTTTCGGAGATCTGACCGAGCTTTTTCTTGATGCGAGCAATCTTTAGATTGTCGGAACTGTTGTCGTAAGAACTTTTTGCCAGATTGTAATTGGTTTGGATTCTGAGATAATTAAAGAAATAGGAGGTGGCATTGTAGGCTATGGCTTCTATCGTCTGGATAAAGTTTTTCTGAGATTCATCATAAATCATTGGTTCGGTCTTTTTAGACCATTTCATCCAGTTGTAGGCAAATATTGGTTGGTTAAAACCGATGGAAAATGGACTACCTGAAAAAACCGTGCTGTTTTTATTGTAATCCTGCACCCTTGCCAGTGTTGTTGAAGCGTAAATTTGAGTTCCGGTTAATGGAATATATTGGTTAAGAGACAAGTTGGTTGAATTGGATAAATAGGCTACCTGTTTGAATTCGATACTGCCGTCTGGTTGTGTGACCGGTACGGTGGATTGCGTATAATTGGGAAGAGTGCCACTTAGGATGAGGTTTGGGAGAAATTGCTTGGAAAAATTGCGGTATCTCCAAAAATAACTAACGTGTTGGTTCTGAGCATATTTAAGTGAAGATGATTGACTAATTGCCAATTGAACAACATTTCCCAGACTAAGTCCCAATTTTAGGGTGTCTTTTTTATTGTTGGTATCCTGAGCTGAAATTTTGGTAGGAAAAAGAAAAAACAGCAAGGATATATAAGTCAGAAATTTAAGCATAAATCATTCATTTATAACCACTTCATTTGCATTTTTCATCAAGCGATATCCTGATAAGGGAACAATTATTTGATCCCCTTCTTTGACGCCATCAACAATTTCGATGAATTCGGGACTGATGAATCCGGCTGAAATTCTGTTCTTATATGCTTTACCCTCTTTGTAAGCGTAAAGAAATTCAGGTTTACCTTTGCTGAATTGCGGAATGTTTTTGATTCTCAACGAATTCTCCCTGAAATTTTTAGCTATCCAGAGTCCTATGTTCTGATGGGGTATCAATTTTGGATGGGAACTCTCTTCAAGATGCACATTGAATTGAATTTTACCATTTTCCACTATAGGAGAAACGATACCAATGTGCCCCAGTAATTTGGTATCTTCAAAAACAGCATAGATCAGGGTTCCGGTTTTGATAAACTCAGCCATCTTTTCTTCAATCGAACCCGAAATTTTAAACGAGGATAAATCAGATATTCTGACAAGAACCTGATCTTTACTGACTTTTTCTCCGGGTTTACTTCCAATGGACAGCACTATTCCAGCTGAAGGCGATTTGACGTTCATCTGCTCAAGTCCGGTTAATTTCTCGTTCAGCTCCTTTTCCTGTATTTCAATTCCCAATAACAATCCTTCCTCTTCTGCCTTCAGTTGTTTCAGCCGAATACCGTTTTTTTCTTTCAGTGTGAGCAGTTCCTTTTCTGCCAAAGCAATTTCCTGTTTTGTTTTTTCAATTTTAGCAGGAGAGATGCCGCCAACTTCAATCAATTGCTCTTCGTCTGAAAGTTGAGATTTCAAGGAAGTAATATTTAGTTTTTTGACATCTTCATTGTATTTCAGATCAATTTTGGTGGAAGTTTCTGCCAGATTATTCTTTTCAAGGCTGTTTCTTTTGAGCGCCAGCTGGTCTTTGATATTGTCGATATCAGTTTTTATTTGCTGATCATCAAGTACCATGATCAGGTCTCCGGTCTGGACGTTACTTCCTGGTTCCCTGATGATTTTTTTGATTGTACTCGGATAATAGCACCGAACGAAAACCTCACTCTCAGGTTCCACTGTGCCGGAGGTTATTATCGGATCGATTACCTTCCCTTTTTCAACGGTAAGTACAATACATTGGTTTTTTTCAATCACGCCTGGAGCATCTGAGCATGATGGTAAAATGACAATCATAAAAAGTAATCCCACCAGGAATGAGATAAAATTTTCTTTGATGTACATGGTAAATAGTTTTGAATGGGTATAAAATTCCCCCTCATTAGCAATTTAGAGCCAAATAGCTTGCAAAGTTAAGAAATCATAACCAAGGATGCATAATTCTATTTAAATATTAACAGATTACGTTCCTTAAGTTTGCCCATTTCCATTTTTAGGGATACATAAAGTATTTATAATCAAAGGAATATCAAAAGCGCAGAGGTGAAAGTGATAATAACAACAATCCATCTATAGGCCGAATCCTTGATTTTACTAACGACTGTAATACCTATATATGCACCCAACATCACAAACGGGATGGCTAGGAAATCGATAAAAAGCATTTTGCCGGTGATGTTGTGCCAAACAAAATATTGCAACGGAAGTTTGGACATATTGATGATTGCAAAAAACCAGGCAGTAGTTCCGATGTAGTTTTTTTTCGGCAAATGCAGTGCTAGGAGATAGATGGCAAAAACCGGTCCTGCCACATTTCCAATCATGGTAGCAAAGCCTCCGAGTATTCCAAAAACTACTGCAAACCAATGATGACCTGTGAGGTCGTTTTTATTTGGTGATAAATCATTCCAGACCATCAAAAGAAGGGAGAATAATACAGAAACGGCAATGATCTGTTTAAATTGGTGATCATTCACCAAATTTCCGACCCACAATGCGATCAATAAACCCAGAACCGCCCATGGAAGTGCCTTAAGCAGCGGTTTCCATTCTGCATGACGATGGTAGTACGTGACAGCGAAGATATCAGCGGTAATCAGAATCGGCAGCAGAACGCCCGTAGAGGCTTTTCCTCCGAAGATCATGGCCAAGGTGGGAACAACTATCATTGAGACCCCAGGAACGCCTGTTTTCGCCATGCCGATCAAAATGGCACATATTCCGATAAGGGCCCAATGAGTATAACTTATGGACAAACTGCTCAATAATCCAGACATATTAATAATTTTCTGGTTTGAATGGTTTTAACTATTTTTGCAAAAAATTTAAAGATAGTTTTTTAACGTTCAAATAAAGAGGATAATGGCAAGTTTAGCAGATTTTCGCAATGGATTGTGTATTGAATTCAACGATCAGATATTTCAGATAGTAAGTTTCCAGCATGTCAAACCTGGGAAAGGCCCTGCGTTTGTTCGTACAAAACTTAAAAACATGAAAACCGGTAAGGTGATTGATAACACCTTCTCGGGTGGTACAAAAATTACAACCGTGAGGGTGGAGAGAAGACCTTACCAATATTTATACCACGACGAAACCGGATATAACTTCATGAACGCTGAAACATTTGAGCAGGTAAATATTGATGCTGCCATGGTAGAGAATGCGGATCTGATGAAAGAAGGAATGACCGTTGAAATAACTTATCATGCAGAAACAGAGACTCCTCTGACTGTGGATCTGCCTCCGTTCATCGAACTGCAGATTACCTATGCTGAACCCAGCGAACGTGGTAACACTGCTTCCTCTACTGCCTTGAAGGCTGTAACTGTAGAGTCCGGAGCGACCATCATGGTACCGTTGTTTATTAACCAGGATGACATCATCAAGGTAGATACCCGCGATCGTTCCTACTCAGAACGTGTTAAACGATAAATATTTCATTTTACTCCAATAAAAAACCCGGCTAAATTAATTGGCCGGGTTTTTTATTGGAGCAGCTGAGTTAAATGATCAGCATGGCATCTCCATAAGTTCCAAAATGGTATTTTTCCTTGATTGCTTCCTTGTAGGCAATCATCAGATGATCATAACCAGCAAAGGCACTGACCATCATTAACAGGGTGGAGAGAGGCAGGTGAAAATTGGATATCATGCTGTCTGCTACGCTGAAATCATATGGAGGGAAGATGAATTTGTTGGTCCATCCTTCAAAGGGCTTCAGCATTCCGTTTGTTGAAACCGAAGTTTCGAGGGTTCTCATGACGGTTGTCCCAACAGCACAAACGCGATGTTTCTCTTCCTTGGCGGAATTGACAATATTTACCGCCTCATCTTTGATCCAGATTTGTTCAGAATCCATCTTGTGTTTGGTCAGATCTTCAACATCCACGCTCCTGAAATTGCCAAGTCCGACATGGAGTGTAATCTCTGCAAAATTGACTCCTTTAATTTCGAGTCTTTTTAAGAGTTCGCGGCTAAAATGAAGACCGGCAGTCGGGGCTGCAACGGCTCCTTCGTGTTTGGCAAAAACCGTCTGGTAACGCATGGCATCATCTTCTTCCACCGGACGGTTAATAATCTTTGGCAGAGGAGTTTCTCCCAGTTTGAACAGGGTCTCCTTGAATTCTTCGTAGGTCCCGTCGAACAGGAAACGAAGGGTTCTGCCTCTGGATGTTGTATTGTCAATTACTTCTGCCACCAAAAGATCATCGTCACCAAAATAGAGCTTGTTACCGATTCTGATTTTTCTGGCAGGATCGACCAAAACATCCCAAAGTCTTAATTCGCGATTGAGTTCACGCAACAGGAAAACTTCTATCTGGGCACCGGTTTTTTCCTTGTTCCCATAAAGCCTTGCAGGAAATACCTTGGTGTTATTGAATACCATGACATCTTTGTCCGTGAAGTAATCAATCACGTCCTTGAAAATTTTATGTTCAATGTCGCCAGTCTGACGGTTTAAAACAAGTAACCTTGATTCGTCCCGATTCTTTGACGGATGTAATGAAATCAATTCATCAGGTAAATTGTACTTAAATTTCGAAAGCTTCATCGTTGATGACATTTATATGATTTAAAGTGTTGAATTATTTTTTTCCTGAAAATGTACAGAAAGCATATCTGCCAACTCTGCAAGATCTAAACTTTGATCGATCGTATAATTTCCGATTCTTGTTCTTTTTAATCCGATCAGATATGCGCCACTGTTGAGTTCCTTGCCAATATCCCTTGCCAGGGCACGTATATAGGTACCCTTGCTGCATACGATTCTAATTTCTAGCTCAGGTATTTCAGCCTTTATCAGTTCAATCTCTTTGATAACCAGCAATTTTGGTTTGAGTTCAACCTCATTTCCTTTTCTTGCCAATTTATAGGATCGTTTCCCGTCTACCTTGATTGCACTGTAGGCGGGAGGTATTTGTTCGATGGCTCCGACGAAAGATTTCAGCACCGTTTCGATCATTTCCCGCGTAATATGATTGGTCGGAAACTGCTCGTTTTCTTCTGTTTCCAAATCATAGGAAGGAGTAGTGGCTCCGACTTTTATCAGCGCAACGTACTCTTTCTCGTCAGCTTGAATTTCGTCGATTTGCTTGGTTAATTTACCCGAACAAAGCACCATGACTCCCGTAGCTTTTGGATCCAGGGTTCCTGCATGGCCGAGCTTCAGTTTTTTAATTTTCATCAAGCGGCACAGCATGTTTCGAACTTTATTCACCAGATCAAATGAGGTCCAATCGATTGGTTTGTTCAGAACCAGGATTTCGCCACGGATGAAATCAAAATCTCTTGACTCATTATATCTCATTCAATGAACGGGTAACTTAGAAATGCGGATGGAAACTTCATGCAGAAAATTATTGTTCTGAAACAAAAGGGATTTTTGAGAATACCTTTGATTTCAGGATTTGGGTTTTTTCATGATGGCATAAATCTCGAAAAGAAACCCGAACATCACAACCAGGGGTGCAAGTGTGATTCTGCGGAAACTGAATATCACATCTTTGTTGAAAACATTTGGATCAGAGCTTTTACCACCGGTCATCAAAGCAAAACCGAGTATGATGATACATAACCCGATCAACATCAATTTCAGATTTTCTTTTCCAAGAGCAAACCCTGCCGGGTCTGTTTTTTCACCATTCTTGACCATTTAACAATGAATTAGTTATTAACCCGCAAAGATAGTTCAATAATAGAGTTGATCAAACTTCATTCGCAAAAATTTATTCACGGCAAAATAGGTTGACAAGGCTGTCATGATGATTCCAAAGGCAAAAATCCCGATTAGCAGCAATGCCAGAGATGCAGAGTCCTGAAAATCAATAAAGTCCTGTAATTCGGATTGGTAGGAAGTGAAAATCATCAGGAGAATAAAACAAGCGATAATGGCTCCATAAATACCATATAAAACACTTTTAACGATGAATGGAAACCGGATAAAAGATCTCGTCGCCCCCACAAGCTGCATCGAATTGATCAGATATCTTCGCGAATAGATGGAAAGGCGGATGGTATTGTTGATAAGGGCAATGAAAATTGTAAACATGAGAATGCTAAGCACAAGAATAATTAAGCTTAGTTTCTGCACGTTGGCATTTAACTGTTTGACCAAATTTCTTTGGTAATAAACCTCTTGCACTTCAGGGAATTTTAATAACTGTGCCTCCAGAAGAGTCATGCTGTCAGGATTGGCATATTCTGCGTGTACCCTGACATCCATGGAGGAGAGCAATGGATTGTATCCCAGGAAATCAACGAAATCCTCTCCAAGATCTTTTTTTAACTCTTCTGCAGCAGTTTCCTTGTCAACAAAACGGGTGGATTTGATATAAGGAGTTGCTTCAAGGTTTTTCTGGAGTTTGAGAATGTCAACTTCACGTGTTTTTTCCTTTAGAATCAGTGTTACTCCTACATTTTCCATGACGTAGTCCTTCAACCGCTTCGTATTGATCAGAAGAAGTCCCAGCAAGCCAAAGAGAAACAGTACCAGGGCGATGCTGAGTGTTGTACTGAAATACGAGCTGAAAAGTGATTTTCTCAATTTTATTTTTTCTTTTGCCATGAGGAAACAAAGTAATCGGCCCTTCGACCCTTCGGCAAGCTCAGGGACCGGAATTATTTGCTATAAATATATTTCTTTGTTAGAAGCTTTACAAAAGGATGATAATTTATTCAGCTTCTATTTTTGAGGTTTCTTCAAAGGTAAGTTTTTATAAAGCACAAAACCAATCAGAAGGAGTAAAAGAAGGGATGAGATCATTGAGATCTGTTTCCCCAGTCGGTAGGATACAGGTTCAAATTTAAAAGTAATGTCGTAGGTTCCTTCCTGAACAACCATTGCCCTCAGTAAATAATTGGCTTGAAAGTAGGGAACCAGTTTCCCGCCGATATAGGCATTCCATCCTTTGGGATAATAAACTTCAGAGAAAACCGCAATTTCATTTCCTCTCCCGGAATAATTGTATACCAACTGATTGGGCGAATAACTTTTTAGTGAAAGCTGGGAAGGAGCGCCGGTTGATGGTTTAACATTCCCCAACAACGGTAGAAATTTTTTATCCACCACAATCTCTTTGTTCAGATCTGCTTTTCCCAGTGTAGCAATTTCCTGATCGGCATTGTCGACCATCTGGTAGGACTGTACCACCCACGCACTTCCCATGGCTTTTGTATTGACCAAAGGTGAAGTTTCGGGATTGTGTATGAGGTATTTGGTATTCATCATGTTCAAGGCATTCAAACCGATAAAAACAGAATCAACACCGCTTTCCGACTTCACGGCTTTCAATTTCGTAATGAGTTGCTGGATTTCACTCATGATGTGATGGTCGATCAGATCCTGGTATCTTCTCATTTTTGCCCCGTGGTATCCACCGATGGATTGGTGGTAAAAGGAAGTACTCGCCTCATTGAATGGATCAACGGAAAGGTTAAGAACCCTGTATTCGCTTTTGTCTTTCAGAATTTCCTTGTCGGCTGTTGTGGCCGGATAAGGATTCTTCGCTTTTTGTTCCTGAACGAAATTGTCATTGTTAAGGTATCGCTTGTTCACACCCCACATATCGACGAGTATCAGGAATGCAATCAGGAACAATGCATATTCTGATTTCAATTTCTTTGCCACATAAACCAACAGAATAAGTGCAACAGCCAGGATGAAGGCCAGCGAACGCAGGGCATCTGCTCTCAGGAAGTCTTTGCGGTCGGAAATCAATCCGTTTTGAATCCAGTCGGGCATTTGTGCATCCCCGGCATAAACGAAGGAACCTGACAATCCCGGCAGGAGGAAAAAGAGGAAGGAAATTCCGGCTGTCAATCCGACACTCCAGGTCAATGCCTTCTTCCATTGAGCTTTGTCTATCTCTTCCGAAAATATTTTATGAAGGCCAATGGAGGCCATCAATGGAATGGTGAAACTGGCAATCACCAGAATCATGGATACAGTCCGAAATTTATTGTATCCGGGGAAATAGTCAAGGAAAAAACCGGTTAGTGGCATGAAATTCCGACCCCACGACAACAGGATGGAGAAGATGGTTGCAGAAATTATCCAGATTCTCAGGGATCCTTTGGTCAGGAACAGGGAAAGGACAAAAAGGAAAAGTACGATCGCCCCGGCATAGACAGGTCCTGAGGTTCCGGGTTGTGTCCCCCAGTAACCCGGAAGCTGTTTGATGATTGAATTGGCATTCGGGACGTTGTTGGTGCGAAGCAGTTCTGCGGTTTTGGAGTTTTCGCCAAAATTGATCATGGAGGCACCCCCCTTGAAATTAGGAATCAGCAGGGTCAATGTTTCATCCGCGCCATAGCTCCAGCCGGTGGCATAATCTTTGTCGAGGCCGGATGTTTTATTGCCTTGATCCTGTGTTAATTCGGATTGACCACGCAACGAAAACTTTCCATATTCGTAGGTAGTCCAGAGTCGCTCGGCATTCGAGGCGATGGCGAGAACCGCAAACAACATAATGATACCGCTTCTTTTCAGAAACTCATTCAGCTGTTTCCCTTTCCAGGCAAAGTACATTTCGGACAATCCGAAGATCAGGATGGTCAGCATCGAATAATAGGTGATCTGCAAGTGATTCGCATAGATCTGAAGCGCAAGAAACAGGGCAAAAAATGCACTTCCTATCCAAAGGTTTTTTTTCCATGCGTGGTAAAGGGCGCCAATCATTGGTGCCATATAACCTATTGCGACTGCCTTGGTATTGTGACCGGCCGCGATGATGATGAAGTTGTAGGAAGAGAAGCCGAAAGCAATTGCGCCGATGAGGCTTATCCATGGATTCAACCCAAAAAGGAGAAGTGCGATGTAAAACCCGATCATGTAGAGGAATACGAAGCTGATGGGTCTCTGGTCGAAAAGTGTGCAAACCGTGTAAATGGGAGAAATCATCGAATGGGTTGGAAGACCAATCAGGTAGGCAGGCATACCGCCAAACATTGAATTGGTCCATAAGGCAAGATCTGAATGAGTCTTGTTGTAGTCTGTAATTTCTTTGGCCATACCGGTAGCGGTATTGGTATCGTGCTGGCTCAGTTTCTGCCCTTCAATTTGGGGAGAAAAATAAATTGCCGGAAGAATCAGAAAAAGTAAAACGGCGGTAAAATGGGGAAGGGCTTTTTTGAAAAGTACGTTATCCATGGCTACGGTGTTGATATTCGGTCGTAAAAGTACATTTTTTTATACAATGGTTTTTCCTACTTTTGTCCTTATTTGAAAATTATATCCTGTTGGGAATCATTGTCAAACAATCCGTTAAAGGGACAATTTATGTCTATCTGGGTGTTCTGTTGGGTTTTGTAACCACGGCCATTCTCTTTCCACGCATCTATTCTCCTGCTGAAGTCGGTCTCCTGAAAATCATTGTCGCCTATTCAACGTTGATTGCCCAGTTCGCAACACTTGGGATTAACGGAGCTACCATCCGGCTTTTTCCCTATTTCAGGACTGAAGATAAAAAGCACCACGGTTTTCTGCCTTTTGCCCTTCTGATAGGTATGGCCGGCTTTCTGATTTCAACAGTTTTAATGCTGATTTTTAAGCCGCTGCTCATAGAGATGAGCCTTGACAAGTCAACCCTGCTTGTTGAATACATCAATTATCTGATTGTACTTGTATTCTTCCAGTTGTTTTTCTCGATCCTCGATATTTATTATTCCGCGTTGATGAACAGCGTTCATGGCACCTGGCTCAGGGAGGTCTTTCAGCGGATCCTGATCATTCTGATGATAGGACTCTATTATTTTGACCTTCTTTCGTTCCATCAGTTCGTTTTAACCTATATCGCCGCCATTGCGATACCGACCTTCTACATTTTGTATACTTTGATTCAGGAAGGCCATTTTAAGCTGCAATTTGATTTTGCTTTTCTGGATAAAAATCTTTTGCGCTCCATCGGTGCCATTTCGTTGTTTAGCATCCTCAACGGTTTTTCAGTGATCATGATTCAGAATGTGGATCTGCTCATGGTCAACAAGATGATGGGACTCGATGCAGCAGGTATTTATGCCATCTGCTTCTTCTTTGGGGTCGTGGTGAGTTTGCCGGCACGTTCGATTTACAAGATTGCCAATGTCTCTGCAGCCGAGGCCTGGAAAAACGATGATCGGAAGACCCTCAGCGATATTTACGACAAGAGCTGTCTGACGCTATTCATCATTGGATCTTTCCTTTTTCTGGGAATATGGCTTAATATCGATAACATCATGCAGATTTTGAGGCCGGAATACCTTGCAGGGAAATGGGTGATTTTCTTTATCGGCTTGGGATGCCTGATGGATATGCTCACAGGGGCCAACAGTTCGCTGATGGGTACTTCAAAATATTACAAAGTACAATCCTATTTGCTTTTGGTTTTGGTGGTGGTGCTGGTCACCCTCAATCTTATTCTGATTCCGCTGTATGGGTTGACCGGAGCAGCCATCAGCAGTGCCGTGGCACTTGGGTTGCTTAACTTGCTCAGATTCCTGTTTCTCTGGTTCAAATACAACCTGCAGCCTTACACCTTTCGTTTTATTTATGTGATTTTGATTGGAGCCATTTCCTATCTGATCGCCTATGCCATACCGGTGAAGTTTCATTTTGTCATCGACCTGTTGATCCGGAGCACGGTTTTCACCCTGTTGTTTTTGCTCCCTGTCTATTTTTTCAGGATTTCTCCCGACCTGAACAAGACTGCGAATCAATTTCTGAAGTCACTGAAAATAATCAGATAGTATTGACTATGAAACCAATGCCACTTGTATCTATCATTTCTCCTACCTATAACCACGAAAAATATCTGGCAGATTGCATTGAATCAGTCCTGGCACAAACGTATTCCAACTGGGAAATGATCATCCTCAACGATGGCAGCACCGACCTAACTGCTGAAATTGCCGCCACCTACCGGGATGTTGATCAACGTATAAAGCTGGTGAACCAGGAAAATGTTGGCATTTTCAGACTTTCCGAAACCTACAACAAAGGAGTTGAAATGGCCAAAGGGGAGTACATTGCGATATTGGAAGGGGATGATTGCTGGGCAGCCAACAAACTGGAACTGCAGGTTGCCGCGATTCAGAAAGTGCCTGAGGCCGTTTTGTGCTGGGGTATGGCCAGATGCGTAAATTCCGACAAAAGCATGGTTTATTACACCGCACCGGATCCGGCTGTTGCCGATGCAGTGTATTTCAACAATGATCCTGTTGGGAGTATCATGAATATTTTTCTCTACCGGAATTGCATCCCGGCGCTGACCATCCTGATCAGAAAAGAGGCATTGTTACAAATCGGCGGTTTCAAACAGGTATTTAACCTGCCTTTGGTTGATCTTCCGACTCTTTATGAGCTGGCTACCGTTGGTCGTTTTGTTTTTATCCCCGAATTGCTTGGAGATTGGCGCAATTATGCCACCCAGGTGACCAAGACCTATCCGGCTGTAATGACTGAAGGGTTCTACGAGATGGCGAAAATGTTCCTGAAGAACCATCCGGCGGCAGCCTTATTAACAGTGGATGTAAAGGATATCGACCGTTATTATGCCGGCAGGATGGTGATTGCCTATGCCCGCTCGGGCAGGTATAAACTGATACGGAAAGCGTATGCGTCGGCGAGGAAAGATTATGTCAGGGCGATTTCCGGGTACGGTATAGAAGAACCGGTTTGGAAACTTAGGGCGATTGTCGGCTGGTTTTTTAGCCTCTTGCATTTGGATGTGGAAGGCTTGGCCAGATTTTTGGGAAAGCGTTCCTATACAGAGAAATAACCAGAGGTACCACATTGAGCATTGAATAAATGCTGATTCAATCCATAGAGTTTCCGGCCAGTGAACCCCTACTTCTTATTTCACCGAAAGATAGAAGCAGGCGCAATCGCCATCACCAATGCTGTTCAATCTGGCAGCTTCCTTCGAAAAATCCTTCATCTCTTTTTTGGAAAACATCGTAAAATCGTCGGAATACGGGATATCCCGCAGGTATTTTTCGCTGGAGGCGAACTGGACAAAGGATGAATCGTATTCAATCCTGTTAATTTGCAGTCCTGCTTTCGCGGCAAGCAGATGGATGCTATTGGTGGTGTGAAGAAAAAGGTGCCGGGGGGCATCCAGGGCAAACCAGTGGGTTCTGTATTTGCGCCATGCATGCGAATTGGCAACTGGAATTCTGATCAGCAGTTTACCTTCGGGCTTTAATAAATTCCTGATTTTCTCAAGAACCTTTCCCGGGTGATCCATGTGTTCGAAAGCATGGTGCATCATGACAAAATCGTACTGACCTGATATTTCGAACAAATCTTTTTTCAGTATTTTCAGGTTGGTGGTATTTTGAAGATCCTGCTCCAGAAACGGGTCTATACCTGTCAGATTGCGAAACCCACTTCGTTGCATGGATAGAATGACCCTTCCGGAACCGCAACCGACATCGAGCACGGAATCGCTGAAACCGATCAGACCGGGTTTCATCCAGGGGAATGGATGGGGTAAGAAAATTGAAATCATCGCACCAACCGGATCAAACTTGCCCAGATAATGTCTCAGCAGGCTTTTCTTCAGAAAATAAACGATTGGATTTAAGGTCAGGCCGAATTTTGGTTGTCTGAAAGAATAATATTCGCCGGGATAATATTTTGACAGATTATCGGGAGTTTCAACAATTTGCAGGCAATAGCAATTGGCACATTCCAGGTATTGGAACTCATCCCGAAGGTTCAATAACCGTTCTTTGGCCAGATGGATGTGGTTGTTTTCAGTGTTTCCACATATTTTGCAGGCGATGCCGTTGTTCATGTTTGCAGTTATTTAGGACGAAAGTGCAAAGATATATTTTTAGCAGCGAGTATGTTGTTCTGTCTGGTTAACCGGTAAGTGAACAACGAAGCTGATATTTAATAGATCATGATGTAGGATGATCAAAGCACGGTTGACTTCAACTATTCGGTTTCGATGCAATGCAAAATTGATTCTGCACGCTGTCTCTTTGAAAACAGAACGCTTACCTGCATCCGGATTCTTGTTTCATCAGGAAAGCCATCTTTCAGCAGCCGTTCGGTAATGAGTCGTGAGATAGCCAGAGGATCCCTTTCAACGACAGAGCCAACGGCTCCGACTACTTCGGGCATACCCCCTTCATGGGTAACGATCGGATATGCACCAAACGTCATTGCCTCTGCGATTGAAACGCCGAAGGATTCGGAACGGGAGAGTTGGCAGTAAATCCTAGCATTTTGGTAAAATGAATTCAGTTCTTCGTGTGAGACTTTACCAAAAAGTGTGAGGTTAATCGGCAGGTTGCCAAGTTTATGGGAAAGTACAGCCTCGTTGATTCCAACTATCTGGAACCGGAAACCGGGCAATAGTCTGGCAGTTTCAATAAAAGTGTCGATTCCCTTGAGGTAAAATGTGCGTTCGTTGTCAATCAATCCGACTGTGAGTATGGTATCTGTTTTAAGTGATTGAACTTCCCTGCTGCTTTCTGAAGTCACACAGTTGTAAACCATTGTCATTTTGGTTCGTGGTGCGATCACCCTGACTTTTCTGGCTACATAGCCTGAAACAGGAAGGACACGGGTGGCATTTCTGATGGAATTACCGCAAAACCAACCCCGGAAAGGATTACAAAATGCCCCGTAGTTCATCGTCCGGATGCGGCAAACATCGTATCCGCCAATAACGACAATGGATTTTTTCCCGAATATTTTTGAGAAAAGTACAGGTAAGAAGGAATGATAATCAGCGAACCAGCAATAAAACAGGTCATATTTCCACCCATGAAACAGAAGGAAAAAGAACTGCTTGAAAATTTCCAATGCATTTCTAACCAATCCTTTTACGGGAGCAAAATGGTATTTTTCCACAGAATGGGTGGAGGATAAAATATCGAAATCATTTTTAACGAAGGTGGAAAGACCCGTATAAACGAACAGAATGGTTTTTCTTTTGATGATTTTTTTGCTCTTTTTCATTGAATCAGAGATTATTGGTTAACTCCCTTGTGAGATTCCTCCGGGTAAATTTTTCCGTTCCGGTGGTTTCATCCCAGATTACATTATTCTGTTGCAATTCGAAAATTTCGAGAATATATTGTCGGATCTTTTCTGTCTCATTGTAGTAGAATAGTTTTCCTGCCCTGCATTTTTGAACCATGATATCCACGTCTCCTCCCAAGGGTCCGATCGCCAGAATGGGTCGTCGCGCAGCCAGGTATTCGAAAAACTTACCGGTTACTATTCCTTTGTTGTCGGGAGAGTCGGGGATGGCCATGAGCAAAATGGAGGCACCCTTCATCTGACGGATTGCCTGATCGTGGGGGATATAGCCTAAAACTTCGACCATAGGGCTCAGGTTTTTCAGAGAGAAAAGATTGAGAATCTCTTCCGGTACATTCCCGACAAAGCGAATTTTTATTTTTTTCTTGACCGGATCCGGCAATTGGTCAACGGCTTCAATGAACTGGTCAATCCGGTAACTCATTGAAATTGTACCTGTGTAGGTAATGGTAAATGATTCATTGATCAAAGGTTCCGTATTCACGAAGTCATCTTCATCGTATCCATTGGGAATGACGACAATTTTATCGGTTGTTCCCGGGATCTTTTTTTGGAGAAGTTGGCCGATTTCCAGACTGACGGTGATGATTTTATCTGCTCCTGTGAGCACTTTGTTCTCCAGGTAAGCATCATAACGCGAAGCAGCATAGGAATGTCGCAAATCCTTGTAATAAAAAATATCCGTCCAGGGGTCTCTGAAATCCGCGATCCATCTGATTCCGGTGATCTCTTTTATTTTTCTTCCAATCAGGTGGGTAGAGTGCGGAGGTCCTGTGGTAATAACCGTCTCAATTTTTTCGGAGCGGATTAATTCGAGCGCTTTTTGAAGGGCATACCTGTTCCATCCTTTTCGGGGATCAGGCAGGAATAAATTTCCACGAATCAATCTCGATAATTGATCAAACAGGGTAATTTTTTTCTGGTTCGAAAATCCACCGTATGGGATCTCTTTTTTGGCAGATAGTTTCCGGTAGAGGTTGTAGGGTTCAAAGGTTTTTGTTTTGTACACCTTTAGTTCGGGACTTACTTCCTGCAAGAGTGAAAAATCAAGCTGGGCATAGGAAGCCTGTTTTTCATCCACGGTCAGGATTACAGGCTCGTAACCCGATTCAGGAAGAAATTTTGAGAATTTGAGCCATCTTTGAACGCCGGCTCCTCCACTTGGAGGCCAATAGTAGGTGATGATCAGTATTTTACTCATTCCTATTGAAGATTGGTATCTTTATTCGAATGGAAAATATTCTTCGTCGGGATTGTTGCCACAAAATCTTTCAGGTAATAGGGTTCATAATAGGCAACATCCACAAAATTGGCTGTTTGAAAGGCCATTTCAGCGAGTTGGGCCATGTGACGCGAGGAAGTGGTGAAGTGATCAAGGAACAGCGCATTGGGATGCTGGATGGTCAATTTACATTTGTCGGCACCGTTTCCGAAAAAGACCATTTTTTGATTTTGAAGAAAGGATTCAAAGGATAAATGGTCTATCACATCAGCTTGTATTTCCCTGATTTTCGTCAGATCGTGGTTGTAAACTGAAGCGTAAACCTCCATTCTGCGGGCATCTATCATCGGGCAATAGAGCAATGACTCTTTATTTTCGATGCTGAGGAGGTTCGGATTGTTGATTACATGATGGGTCATTGCTTCAAGCGATGAGATGGCAATCAGGGGTAAACCCGCTGCATAACAAAGTCCTTTTGCAGTTGAAACACCGATTCTTAATCCTGTATAAGAACCCGGACCGCCTGAAACGGCAATCGCATCGAGACCACTGAATGGCATTTTTTGTTCAATCATCACCTCCTCAACGAAACGGGCAAGCAATTGAGCATGATTTTTTCCACTCTTGTCTTCGCGGTCAGAGACCACATTTCCACCTACACAAAGCGCTACTGAACATACTTCAGTAGAAGTCTCCAAACATAGAATTGATGCCATCCATTTTTTTTACAAATATCTGAAAATATAAGGAATTTGCGTTTTTTTCAAAAAAGTTTCAATTCTTCAGATCATTTTCGGTATTTCTTTGTTTATATACAAACCGACATATGAAATAAGCGGGAAAGCCAAGTTTAATTATCAAATACCGACAACAGAAAAATTTTATTATAAGCCAGTTTCCTTATGCTAAAGGCAGTAATTATAGACGACGATTATTACTCAAGAGTAGTTTTGAAAGAGATTCTCCGAAATTCAATCCACAATATTGAATTGATAGGAGAAGCTAAATCTGTTGAGGAAGGCGTGGAATTAATTGAACGCACAAGTCCGGATTTGGTATTTTTGGATATCAATATGCCGGACGGTACGGGTTTTGACCTGTTGGACAAGATCAAGAAAATCAATTTTCGGATTATTTTTATCACAGCTTACAGCGAGTATGCACTCAAAGCATTCAAATATTCTGCATTTGACTACCTCGTCAAACCAGTCAACATTGAAGAACTCATACGTGCCGTTGCCAAAATCCCCAAAGTTAAAAGACCTGAGTCCAAAGTGGCGGTCAATGCATTGAAAGCCAATTTTCTATCTCAAGGCGATGTGGGGTGCAAAACCATAGCCCTTCCTGAAATGAGCGGATTTTCCATTGTTCCGGTGGATAAGATTGTCAGGTGTGAGGGAATGCGCAACTATACCAAAATCATCTTCAAGGAAGATCAGGAGAGGGTTGTAAGCAGAACCCTGCTTGAATTCGAAAACCTGCTTGTTCCGCTTGGATTCATCAGAATACACAGAAGTCACCTGGTGAACCTGGTGAACGTGGTACGTTACATCAAGGCACAGGGAGGACTTGTGGAATTACGAACAGGCGAGCAGTTAAAGGTATCTTCCAAATACAAGGATGATCTTCTCAGCAAACTTCTGTTTAACAGATTGTAAAGAAGATCAGACTATAGCCACTTCAGCAATCTGAAGTCCTGACGATTGGGCAGCGCTTTGTTTTTAGCATAGATTCTTAATCCATAATTGTAAGCACCCGGCTTTTTTAAAGTCAGATCAAGCATGTAATGTGCCAGATTGTCATCCTTTTTCTCCACAGCAAAATCATACTTAGCGACAAACCGAGGTTCATCGTTTCCGGTAGCCACAATCAGTTCAACACCAATTTCGTCGGGTGTGAGGCCTTTCAGGTCGAGGGTAATTTTGGACGGGTAAGGTTTACCCATTTCGTAGGTATTTGTAATCCCATCTGAGATCTGAATATTTTTCACCTCTATTTCATTCCATACGTTGAGGATCCTGTTTTTCCATGCAGCCAGTTCGCGGGCTTTCTGGAAATTATCTGCTTTCAGGAGTGCTGTACGCTCAGACTGAGGAATGTAATAACGAGTAAAATAGTCTTTCATCATCCGTTTGGTCGTAAACTGAGGCACGACTTCGGCGAAAGTATTTTTGATGAAGTCGACCCAGAGAACAGGGATGTTTTTGTCGTTGCGGTAATAGTAGGCAGGTACGATCTCATTTTCGAGTATCCCATAGATTGCCTCCGAATCCAGTTCATCCTGTAGTTCAGGAATGTCAAATGAATTTTCGAGTGGCAATGCCCAGCCTGCATCTTGTTTGTAACCTTCCACCCACCAGCCGTCAAGTACTGAGAAGTGCAGGGTTCCGTTCATTACCCCTTTTTCACCTGAGGTTCCAGAGGCTTCCAGCGGACGAGTAGGCGTGTTCATCCAGACATCACAGCCACGAACCAGCATCTTGGCGATGTTCATGTCGTAGTTGGGAAGGAAGAGAATACGACCTACAAATTCAGGTCTTTTGGAGATGTCAATGATGTATTTGATCAGATCCTGACCGGCTTTGTCAGCAGGGTGTGCTTTTCCTGCAAAAAGGAACTGCACAGGACGGTCGGGATTATTGATGATCTTTGCCAATCTGTCTAAATCTCTGAAAAGCAGGTGTGCTCTTTTGTAGGTAGCGAAACGCCTGGCAAATCCGATGGTCAGCGCTTTCGGATTTAACTTGGAAATGGCTTCAGAAATGTATTTTGGATTTTCGTTTCTCTGAATATGGATGTCGGTGAAACGTCTTTTGATGAATTCAATCAATTGTTCACGAAGCCTGGATTTGGTATCCCAGATCAATTTATCCTGAACCTTGTAAATGTTCCTCCATGCGCGCAGTTCGCTGCCTTCCTCATATTCATGAATATCATCTGCCATTTCCTCGGCAGAGAGAATTTGATCATGAACCGGTTTCCATTCGGGTGCTGCCCAAGTAGGATAATGCACACCATTGGTCACATATCCGATGTTATCAAGTTCTTCAGGTAAGAATCCGCGATAGAGTTCGATCAGCAATTGTTTGCTGACATCACCGTGAAGCTTGCTTACGCCGTTGATTTCCTGTGAAAGATTGGCTGCAAGGAAACTCATGTTAAACCTGCTTTCGTTGCTGCCGGCTTTTCCCAGGAGCATCAGTTCATCCATGGTAATTTCAAGCTGGACAGCGATAGGGTCCATGTAGGATTTGAAAAGTTCGTCGGGGAATGAATCGTGGCCTGCAGGAACTGGTGTATGTGTGGTAAAGAGGGTAGAAGCCCGCACAATCTCTTTGGCTTCTGAATAATCGAGATTAGCACTGCTTTTGATCCTGTGAATGCGTTCAAGTCCGATGAAGGCAGCATGTCCTTCATTGCAATGGTACATATCTGATTGGATGCCTAATCTTTCCAATGCGCGGATGCCTCCCAGGCCCAGGACCATTTCCTGTTTCAGCCGGTTTTCGTTGTCGCCGCCGTACAAATGGTGGGTGATTGATCTGTCCCGTTCTTCGTTGCCCTCATAATCAGTATCGAGCAGGTACAATTTGATATTTCCAACGTTGACATACCATACTCTTGCATAAACCAGACGATTGGGCATCTGAATTTCCACAATAATCCATTCGCCTTTTTCATCAAGAGCAGGCTGAATTGGTAATTTGGAAAAATGTTCAGGTTCATAATTGGCCAGTTGCTCGCCATTGGTAGAAATGACTTGCTTGAAATAGCCAAAACGGTACAACAACCCGATGGCGGTCATGTCGACTTTGGAATCGCTGGCCTCCTTGAGGTAGTCACCTGCCAGAACACCCAGACCGCCTGAATATATTTTCAGACTTGAGTGCAGCCCAAATTCCATACTGAAATAGGCAATTTTGGGACCGCGTAATTTTTTTCTTTCGTTGAGATATTTTTTGAACTGATTGTCAACGGATTTCATTCTGTGAATAAATGACTCATCAGCCTTTAATTCCTGAAAACGGTCGTGACTGGTCTGTTCCAGTAAGACGATGGGATTGTGCTCACAATTTTCCCAGATCAGCGGATCGATTTCGTTGAAGAGTGTCCTGGCATCGACATTCCATACCCACCAAAGATTGCGGGAGATAGTCCGCAACGGAGTCAATTCAGCCGGTAAGGCTGATTCAACAATAATTTTTTTCCAGGTAGGGTTACTATTTTCAGGCTGTCTCAGATTTTTAAAATAAGTCTCTTCCATTCTATCAGTTAAATTAACACACAAGGGAACTTCAATGCATCTATAAATCGGGTCGCAATGATACCAATTTTGTCGATCATTTTAATATGAATACGGGCTCTATTTTAGAATGTTACCTTATTTATAACATTTACTTCACATTGTAATTGTTATTTAGAGGCCGTTTTCTTTGCTGTTTTTGGCTTTTCTTCAGCCTTTTTTACAGGCTTGGCTTTAGGCTTTGCAGCGACTACAGGAGTTTTTCTAAGTTTTTTCAGTTCCAGTTCTGCTTCCTCCAGTTTGATGGTTTGACTTTCCACTACCTTTTTTAATTTGGACATTTCAAGTTCGCTCTCATTGACAGGAACAAGATTATTCAGTCGAAGTGTAAAATCGCTTAACACATTCATGTAGTTGATAAAAGCCTCGTATGGATTTCCATAGGGGTTGAAGAACTTGTGAACTTCGCCATCCGAGAAGAACTTGGTACACATGTAATAGAGATGGTCGTTGGATTGGAGGTAGACCCAATCCTTCAGAATCTGAGGATCGGTGCATTTTTTGACTCTTTCTCTCAAAGCGTACAGATGCTGGAACGCATCTTTCTGAAGTTCGTTTCCCAGCCAGGCAGAAAGATCCCGTTCTTCGTCAGCCCAGGATATCGGATGCATCACGTGTACGGCTGACACAGGCTGCAAAGCCTTCACTGCTTCGCTTGGTGTGGAGAATGTGAGTTCTTTGGTTTTCAGGATCATTTCGGGCAGACTTTCCAGAAAATCAAAAATGCCGGTATTTTTCTTCTGAATCTCCCCGAAGGTTTCATAGTTCAGAAAAATATTGACGATTTCCTCCTGTTTGGGCAAGTCAAGTATCCATCTGGTCATTTTGGCCGCGGTAAGCGGATATTCGCTCCAGGAAGGATTGGAGAAACGGAAGGAAAGGTCGTCGCTGAGCCGGTAGTTCCGCATCAATACTTTCTGTCTTGGATTCAGGGCATTGCAATAGAGATAGTTTGGGCTTTTCCAGCCGAGAATATGTTTCGCCCCTTCGGTGAGAACGGTTTCAAAACCCATCCGGTAAATAAGGTCTCCAAGTTCGTCTGAATAAATCAGCTCCGAGTTGCGGAATACTTTTGGTTTTTGCTGAAAAAGCTCCTCAATCAGATCGTCATGTGCTTTGACTTGTCGGGTGAAAAGTTCTTCATCTACCAATGAGACCATCGAGTTGGCATAGGTCCCGGAGAGGAATTCTACTGCCCCAGTGGCTGCCAGTTCCCTGAATGAATCGATTACCTCGGGGGCATAAAGCTTGAACTGATCCATTGCTACCCCTGAGATAGAAAATGAGACTTTAAATTTTCCCTTTAATTTCTTAATTTGATTAAGAAGTATTTGATTGGCAGGGAGATAGCAATTATCTGCGATCTTGCGCATGATCGTTTCGTTCGCGTAGTCATCGTAATAATAGGAGTCGTTTCCGATATCGAAAAAGCGGTATTTTCGGTAGCGGAAGGGTTGGTGAATCTGAAAATTTAGGCAGATTGTCTTCATGGTTTGAACTATTATCGATGTAATTTATCTGATTGCTTTCTTGTATACTTCGCGTACATGGGCTGCTGAATGTTTCCATTGCAGATTGTCGACCTCTACCCTGCCGAATTTTCTGAACATGGCAGGAAGTGCCGGGTATTTAATGATTCCGTAGATGGCATCCGCCATGGCATTAATGTCCCAAAAATCCACCTTAATGGCATGCGTCAGAATCTCGGCAACGCCGGATTGCTTGGAGATGATCACAGGTACATCTGTCATCATTGCTTCCAGTGGCGAAATGCCGAAGGGTTCAGAAACTGAGGGCATCACGTAGACATCACTCATGCGGAACATGTCGAAGACGTCGTCACCGTGAAGGAATCCGGTATAATGAAACCTGTCGGAAATTCCCAGCCGGGCCGTTCTCCTGATCATTTTTTCCATCATGTCGCCACTCCCGGCCATTACGAAGCGCACGTTGTCAGTGCGTTTCAGCACCTGGTACGCTGCTTCGATGAAATATTCAGGACCTTTTTGCATGGTGATACGTCCTAAAAAGGTGACGATCTTCTCATTGATCCCTCTTTTGGACAATTCTGTATCCTTGTTTTCGACTGGCTCAACCGCGTTGTATACCGTAGTTATCTTTTTTGGGTCGATGCCATATTTTTCGATGACAATTTTTTTAGTCAGGTTACTGACGGTAATAATCTGATCTGCTATTTCCATCCCTTCACGCTCCATGGCATAGACTTTGGGATTGACACTGCCGCCGCTGCGGTCAAAATCTGTCGCGTGAACGTGTATCACCAGAGGTTTTCCACTTACCCGTTTCGCCGCAATGCCTGCAGGATAGGCAAGCCAGTCGTGTGCATGAATCACATCAAAATCGTACTCCCGACCGATGTATTCGGCTACAATGGCATAATTGGCGATCTCTTCGAGAAGATTCGCCCCATATTTTCCCGAGAATGGAATTTTTCCCTGGGCATCTGTCTGCACAAAACGTGTGGACGAGGAAAGTCGCTGTTGCGTTAACTGCCAGAACTCTTCAGGTTCAGCGTACGGAATCAGGTTGGTATGTACTTCCGTGACATCAATCTGATGATCTGTATTGTGAACATTCACATGTTTCCGTGTGATGGTGACCTCGTTGGCCCCGATAATCTTCTTGACCGCCGTGTCATCTTCGTCGCCATAAGCCTTTGGTACGACGAAGAGCACTTCAATATCCTCAAATTGAGCCAACCCCCTGGTCAGGCCGAAACTTGCCGTACCTAAACCTCCACTTATATGAGGGGGAAATTCCCATCCAAACATCAATACCTTCATATTTTTGGTTTAGTTAGCTTTTGATTTTATTTCTTCATCCAATTTCTCTGTCAGTTTCGTGGCCATAATCACAGCCGCCACATTCCAGGCCTGTGATATTGAACCTTTGGCAGTGTGAGGAGGATTCCCTTCATATGATTCAGAGAGGGTTCCGATACAATTTTCGGACATTTCGTTTTTAAAGCCTTCCAGGCAATTTTTAGCAAAAGAAAGACCGCCCGATTTGTGAACTTCCAGGTAAGTTTTCACAAATGGATAGATCAGGTAAGGGTAAACAGTTCCCTGGTGTGCCGCTTCTGAAAAATCATTTGCCCGCTCACCTGACATTCCCTTGTAGGCAGAATCGTTGGGTGTAAGCGTACGAATTCCGACCGGTGTCAGGAGTTCATTGCGAACGGTGCTGATGATCATTTTTTTCTGGGTACGGGACAAAGGAGAAATTTCCAGAGCTGCCGCCAGAAGCATATTTGGACGTATTGACCAGTCTGTATAATCTCCATCGATAAAATCAGCCAGCTGATTGCGTTCTTCGTTCCAAAAATGGGATAGGAATGATTCAGCTATGCGTGCCGGAAGATTTTTCCACTCTTTCACAAAGGACTTGTCGCCGGCGGCTTCTGCCAATAACAACGCAAAAGATACCGCATTGTACCACAAGGCATTTACTTCAACCGTCAAACCTCCCCTCTGTGTCACAGGCTCTCCGTTGATGTATTCATCCATCCAGGTGAGTGCAACCCCCTCTTTTTTGGCATGTATCAAACCGTTTTCGAGCATGTGGATGTTGAAATCTGTGCCTTCACGGTAGTTGACCAATATTTCTTTCAGCGAATTGCCGTAGGTATTCCAGATATCTTTGGCAGTTTTGATTTTTTCGAGGCTCTGCAATGCTGTAAAAACCAGCAATGGGGCATCCGCAGCGTCAAAAAAACTTTCCTGACCCGCATATTTGGGCAGTAAACCGTTCTTTAACCGGTTCAGATTGGTCTGCAAAACAGCTTCAAAATTTTTGACATCACCCCTGCTCAGGAAGATGCCGTTTAATGCAATCAAAGTTTGTCTGGTAATGGATTCGTACCAGGGATAGCCTGCAATGAGGTCAATGCCATCCTGTCTTTCCCATAGAAATTGCAAACCTGAGTTGTTGAGGCAGTTGATAAAAGAGTCTCTTGGGATGCGTAATTTTTTCTCGCTTTCGTATCTCTTCAGGAATCCTGCAGGTTTCTGTTCGGTTGTGGAGGCAGAGAAAATGATGGATTCACCCTTTTGGATGGCTACTTCAAAATACCCGGGAACAAATAGATCTTCCTGAAATTCATAACCTCTCTCCTGTTCCCTGATGTATTCGATATTTTTGAACCAGTCCGGTACAGGTATAAATTCGCACTCTTTTGACAACTGCATGAAGAAATCGGGATAGCTGTCATACAGTTTCATCCTTATTCCGTTGGTTACAGGTGTATATTTTGAATTGGCGTAGAGATTTGCCTTACTGAGTGAATGAACGCTTCTGAATGCCATAAATGGCTTGAAACGCAACTTCGTCGGACTTGTTGCCTCTTCAAGCGTATATTTGATCAATATTTGATTTTCATGTTCAACCAGTAACCTGGTTCTGGTCAGAACCACTCCGCCTACACGGTAAGTATGTTTCTGAATGGTATCAAATTCAAAATTCCGAATATATTTGTGACCCTTTGGTTCGTAAAAGTCGCCGGGAAATTTGTGAATCCCGAGGTTAAACTGTGCTTCATGCTGAATGACAGTCTCATCAAGGGTGGAGAGCAGCACATGTTTGCCACCATCCAGTTCATCTAAACGAACAACAAGTAATCCGTGGTATTTGCGCGTATTGCATCCTGCCAGTGTGGTGGATGAATAGGCTCCTCCCCGATTGGTCCGCAAGGTTTCACGTTCCAGTGAATAGGATAAATTGACCAGTTTATCTTTATCAAAATGCAGATATCCCATAATTTACGAACAGTTAAGAAATTGAATGGCCGTAAGGTAAGATTAAATTTTCGGCAGATAGGTTAAAATTAAGCAAAGGTTTCGTTAAAAAAAATTTACATCTCCATTTTTTGAAGGAGATCAACTGTTAATTTTTTAAAATTTGCCCACGGATAATCGGCTGAAAGTTGAGATACTTCTTCCAGTAATCTGGAAAGTAAATTTTGGTAGGCAGAATTATCTGTTGTAAATGGTTTGTGAGCCAGTGCTCTAACTATTTTCTCCACCTTCAGGCTGATCTCCTTGCTTTCCATATCCAGAAAAGCCCCGTTGAATTTTTCCTGTACGAAAGCAATGGCGGTTTCGCTCAGGTGCAACATGTCACTGGCATAAAACCGGTAGTCGCGTAATTCGTCCATCACCAGTTCGTAGGAAGGAAAATAGATCATTCTGCCTGATCCATATTGGTTTATCAGTTGGTCGACCAGCAGAAAGAGCCCGGATTTGCTTACCTGATTTTCGTAACTGCCATCCTTGAGGTGACGTATCGGGCTCACGGTCAATATGATTTTTATCTTAGGATTGATCGAAAAAAGGCCGTCGAGCAAATCAATCCATTGGCCTGCCATCTCCTCAACCGACAGTCTTTCACGTTTGAAACTGCTTGCCGGTAGTTTGTGGCAATTTCCCACGATGGTTCCTTTCTCATTTTCGCGGTAGACCCAGGAGGTTCCGAAAGTCACGAAAAGATGCGAAGCAGTTCGCAGATGAGTGGCCGCATGAGTGAGCGAGCTGTTCATCAGGTTCAGAGCGGTTTCTTTGTCGGGATGGGAAAAGCGGCTGTGGAAGTAGAAGTTGTTCCATAATTCGTTGGCAAAGAAAAGGTCTGAAGTCCGGCAAAGTTTTTCGTTGACCAGCAGATCGATGCATCCGGCGATGGAGGCAGGATTGTATAGTATTCCGCAAGGGTTGGTTTCTACAGGAAAGCATAGATTATTCAGGTTGTTGCCGATGTTTTCCGTAAAGCAGGAACCAACCATCATGATGTTCCGACGGTAGGAAAGTTGCAAAGAAATCTTCGGTATGGCTACTTCTGTACGAAAATTGATCATAGCTGTTCGTTTATCCATTCGATGGTAAAATGAGTCACCTTGTCATTTTGATCCCAGGCATGCAGCTGGTGTGGTCCTTCAGGCCATTCGCGGTAGGTAACCTTTCCGGGCAGACTTTTTGCCAGCCTCTCTGTTGCAGCAGGTATTGAAACTTTGTCATGGGTGCCATGCATGAAAAGTAGGGGGATCGTGTGGGGCAGAGTCCCGGCACTGATTTTTTTACTTGCCCGTTGCACCTCCCTGAAGCAACGTGCTGAAATTCTTTTGTGCATCAGCGGATCCCGTTCTTTGGGAGGTTCGTTGGGAGAAGTAGGGGCAAAATCTTTGGATTTGAGTCCGGTGTTGATGGTTACCTGCGGAAAGATTGAATCTGCAAGCCAGATGGCCAAACTCTTCATTTTTCCTGGAGGTTGGGCGAGTTCCAGCCATGCTGATGCCAGAATGGCCATTTCAGGCAGGTTGTTTTTCAGTTCGAGATAGGACATCACGATGGTGGCTCCCATGCTGTGTCCGTACAATATGGCAGGCACTCCCGGAAAATTTTCCCTTGCTTTCTGCATCAGCAGCGAAGTATCGGCAAGGTATTCGGTATATCTGTGTATGGTTCCCTGCTTTCCGCCCGAATGACCATGACCGCGGAGGTCAAGGGAGATAACTGCAAAGCCTTCATGAACAAATGTACTGAACCATTCTTCGTATCTCCTGCTGTGGGTGCCATGCCCATGCACGAAAACCAGAACAGCCCTTGGCGGGAGGGCGGGCTTGTCGAGGATTCCGTAGAGGTCGAGTCCGTCGATTGAGGTCCATTGTTGTTCGATCATTGCCAAATAAAGATTGGATTCCGGATTGGTGTGCACCCAGAATCATTCCAAAGTAAAGATAATATCATTTTAACCCGGATAGATGTCCAAGGGTTCTTTTCATGCGGTCAAATCCTGTTCGTTCGACAGCAGTACCTTTAAAAAGTCGATTGAAGTCTGTTTGATCCAGCATGTTCCATTCCCCGGCTGTCTTTCCCAGTAATTCGGATTTGGGAAGAAAATCTGCAACCTCATTTTGGGTGGCTTTTCCGTTCCAGGGACATACTTCCTGGCAGATGTCACAACCCACAAGCCTGTTTGAAAGGCTTCCGGTTAAATGTTCCGGAATCTCTTCCCTGGTTTCGATGGTCAGGTAAGAGATGCATTTGGTGGCATCGAGCAAGGAAGGGGCAATGATGGCACCAGTAGGACAACTGTCCATACACCGGCTGCAAGAACCGCAAAGGTTGTTCCCGAAAGGTTCATCATAATCCAGATCCAGATCCAGAACCAGCTCACCCACAAAAAGGAAGCTCCCCAATTTGGGATTGATCAGCAGTGTATTTTTTCCGATCCAGCCAAGTCCGGCCTCCCTGGCAAGTGTTTTTTCAAGCAGAGGTGCAGAGTCAGCAAATACACGCCCAGCACAAGGTGCAAGCTCAGTCTGAATATAGGAGAGCAAAATGCGCAGCTTATCTTTCACCACATGGTGATAGTCCTTGCCCAATGCATACCTGGAAATAACCGGTGCATCCGGGTCTTCCTGTTTGTTGTCCGTATAGTAGTTGAGCAGGACTGAAACCACCGATCTGGCTCCTTCAACCAATTCGGCCGGATTCACCCTTTTTTCAAAGTGATTGGCCATGTAGGCCATGGTTCCATGATAACCGGCAGCCAGCCAGTCGGTCAGCCTGTCACTGTCCTCATTGAGCCGTTTGGCCTGAGAGATTCCACATGCCGAAAAACCCAGTTCCGTGGATTTGGCTTTGATAAGATGGCTGAAAGTGGATGGAGAATGCTCCATGTCTATGTTTTTAAATAATCAAAAGCACCTTTTCTCAGATTGATTCCATATTCGAGCCAGGCTTTCAGGCAGGCCAGAAAATTGGCCCAACCTTCTGTATTTCGGCCTAACCATTTGATTCCCGCTTCATCATTATTCCGGCTTTTCTCTGTTACTCTTACCAATGTCTGATCGATGGCAACAGTTGTCAGGGTTATTTCGACGAACAATTCCAAATGATCTACTTCCCAATAATAGGAGATGTATTTGTCTTGCTCTGTTTTTCCGATGCGTACGGGAAATTCAGCATCAAATTCAGGGAACTGCCAGATGATTTGTTGGCCCTCTACCATTCGTCCGCTGCCTTTGGAAATGAAATAGTTGGACATTTTCAAGGGGTCGACGATGGCCTCAAAAACCTCATGGGTTGTTTTTTGAATTTGAATGGCTGCCACGATTTCGAGGGGAATGGGAGTCATGATGTTATCAGGTTAATTTTGGTTGAAATGTGATGTTCTGATGCTTTATTCTGTCATCGAATGGGTTACTGAGCGATCCGGAATCGCGGCAGATTTGTCTGTTCACAAATCTGTTTTAGGCTCAATCATATCCCAAAGATTTCCATAAAGATCCTTAAACACAAAAACGGAACCGTAGGCCTCTACCCGCGGAGGATGAATAATCCTCACCTTGTTGTCGAGCAAAGTCTGGTAATCCCTCCGGAGATTATCAGAATAGAGAAACAGAAAAACTCGGTTACCCGTTTGATTGCCGATCCTGCTTTTCTGTTCATCATCTGTCGCTTTCGCGAGCAAAATGGAACATCCTCCTGTTCCTCCGGGTGCGACAAGGACCCAGCGTTTGGTTTCGGACAAAACCGTATCTTCCACAAGGGCGAAATTTAAGGTATGGCGATAATACTCAATGGCCCGGTCATAATCATCGACAAGGAGTGCCACATGGGCTAAGGATCTGATCATACCTTTCTGAATAACAGGGTTAAAATGCGGGGTATTGACTGATGGTCATTTCCGTCAAAATATTCTTTGATATCCGCTAATTCAAAACCGGATTTTTTTGCTGGTTCTAGAAAGTCTGACAGATGATGGTTGAAGCACGTAACAATTTGTACTCCTTCGGCTGTTTCAAACCTGGCTTTTGTTCCGGCATATTGCTTATACGGATGAAGTTCGCCAATGTAAACTGTTCCTCCGGATTTTACTGCATTTGATGCTTTTTCAAAAACAGCATCCAGATTTTCAATGTGTTCGAGAACCAGACTGAAAACCAACAGGTCATGTTTTTTTGTCACAAATGTCCAGGAATCATTGATGTCGGCCTGAATAAATCTGACATTTCCCTGTTCAATTTTCTGTTTAGCCTTGTTCAGCATTTCGGCAGTCAGGTCTACCGCTAAAATTTCCTTCGCTTGTGTGAGCAGCCATTCTGTGTTTTTTCCGGTACCGCATCCAATTTCAAGGCATGAATCAAAGGAAAGCTGTGCTAAATTGTCCTTTAAGGCGGATGCTTCAAGATCCCTGGTCTTGTTTTCATTCGAATCGTACTGTTCTGCCCATTCAGCATATGCTTGTCTGACGTCCATTGGTTGAATTCTATTTTTGTTGATAACCGACTTCCCATTTTTCCTTCCCAGTTTTGACTCTGGGTAGGTACGTTGGGGTTTTGGGTATGAATTCGATGTCTACAGGTGAAACGATTCCATCATTCCCAACCCGGACTAAAATGGACTGATAGGGTTGAAATTGAAGCGTATATGGAATTATTTTACCCATGTAGTTGATTTGAATGGAGAGTGTATCGGTTTTGGAATTCAATGACTGCCCGTATTCAAGTGGGAATGTCAGTCGCTGTGAATGCGGATTGGCAAAGAAAATGGTCAAACCTTCGGATGTCTGTCTGCACCAGAAATCTGTCTTTTCACTTCCGGTGACAAGGGGGGAATTGTGAGTCATTTCCTGCCAGGAAGTTTTCACATTCTTCATTGATTTCAGTTGCTCCAGCAGCGATCTGTATTCCTTTCCCAACGGGTGAAAACCGGGTTCTGCAGGTTCCCGCCTCAAACAGACAGGAAGGCCCTTCCCTGCAAGTTCAACCAACCTTTGCAAGGCAGAAATATCCATGAATTGAACGTCGACATAGCAAGCCGAAAAGGAGAGATCTCCTGCGTGAAGAATTCCATCGCGGAAATCTGCATTCTGAAGAAATTCTCCGTTGATCCATAATGGCCGCCAGGCCTTGAGTTCCTTTGGCAAATAGGTGTAACGGTGTTCATAGGCACCCCAGGCCCAGATAAACTGCTTCTCCACCGGAAGTTCACCAGCAATCCAGGTATCTTCTGTTGGCAGATAGACTGCTACTTTGGAAAGCGAAACGCCTTTTTTCAGGTACCCGGATACTTTTTGCATGTATTGGTTAAAGGCAGGAATCTCTGGAGCAAGAGAACCACTTTTTCCCACATGGACGGAAGCATAAAATTTAACGGTATCCAGACCGGCCGGATTGAGTGGTTTTCCGTGCCAGATAATGTGATTTACTCCGTTGGCAAAGACCGCATCAGCTACCAGTTTCAGGTCTGCTGTCTGCTCTTCGGAATGATGGTCGCGGGGCCAGCCATAGAGGCAGGTAAAAGTTTCGGAGGTCACTACCCGTTTCCGGGTCAAGCCGGCGGCAGATGCTACGATGTTCGAGTATTCGGGTTCATAGAGCAGTGCTTCACTTTCAGGAATATCCACAGAAGCGTAGGAGGAAAGGATGTCGCATGGAGCGCCGGCACACTGAACCCTGGAATAAGCACCAAGTTCATGACTTTTTTGGGTGAATGGCCTGTAAAAACCATTGATCACATATTCTGACAAAAGTTTCATGTAATCGTAGCGGGTGGAAGGGTAGGGAATTCTGTTGGAATAGAGGCTGTCGTGGTAATCTGTCACGGAATAACCGTACCGTTCGCTGAATTTTTCCTGAAATCCTTTGGAGACGAGCTGCCTGGTTTCCACTTCCCATGAGTCGCAGAAAAGTCCGGAAAGAGACCCTTTCAGGGCAGGTTTGATCGCATCTCCGGTTCTTTTGGCATAATGAAGAAAAGCGTCCCTGTTGAGGTGGTCAATCACGTAACCTTTTCCGGGATAATCCCATGAAGCGGTAATTTCCTGTCGCCAGGTGGGATCTGCCATGTTCATGGTTGCTTCATTAAATGGCACCTCACGATCACCGAAAGGCCAGAGAGAGCCAAAGGTGAAATCACAACCCAATCCCAGACTGTCTGCACAATGTTTGGCATAGGATACCATATCTGACCAGTCGCTGCTCAGCCATTTCTGACGGGGGGTATAGTTGAGGGTATCTTTTTTCATCCTGTTCAAAGGATAAACCCAGGCAATTTCGACGCCTCCAAATCCGTTTTCCTTCAGCCAGCCCAGATTGTCTGCCAGATCCTTTTTTCGGATCTCCGAAGCGAACCACCACCAGCGGGTCCACGGTCGCGAATCAGTATAAAATTTTGATTTTGAGAGATCAGGAAGCTTTCCGGTTGTTGGAAGTTGTGCGACTGACATCTGCCGGGAACCCGCCAATAATGCGAGGCAGAGTAGAATGGTCCTTGTTGTTTGATTTACTTTTTTCATCATTTAGAATGTAATTACAACAGCCATTAAAATAGTAAAAAGTTGAAACAGTTTAAAGCCGGTAGTGATCAGAACAAAAACATGTCATTGATTCTAATTCCCGATTTTCAGAAATTCTGCCGGTCGTTTCGCGCAAAGCACGCAAAGGTCGCGAAGAAG
>JBAXUL010000029.1:0-41516 GCA_037129695.1 Prolixibacteraceae bacterium | reverse complement strand
TATTAAAATAATCGTCTTTTTATACCATGTTTTTCAAATATTTTGATTTATTTTGATCTCTATTTGGAACTATTCAATTTAAAAAAATTTAATGAGAACCAATTCCTTTTTCAGTCTGCTTATTGTGTTTTTCTCAGTATTGCTTTGTCAGACAGCATATTCTCAAAGTACAACTACGGGTCAGGAAATTCAATATAACCCGATCACAACTGCTGTACCCTTTCTGACGATTACTCCCGACTCCAGACATGGCGCTATGGGTGATGTTGGTGTAGCCACATCAGCCGACGCGAATGCGCAATTTTGGAATGCATCCAAATTGGTTTTTGCTCAGGACAGTTTTAGTATTTCCTTGTCCTATACTCCCTGGTTGAGACAATTGGTGAATGACATCAATCTTGCCTATCTGTCTTCCTATTACAGATTGGATAACTACCAGACAATCGGTGCCTCCCTGCGTTATTTTTCCATGGGCGAAATTATGCTGACAGATCAGAACGGAACCAGTCTGGCCAATGTGAGTCCGAATGAGTTTGCTTTTGACTTGAGCTATTCAAGAAAACTTTCTGATAATTTTTCAGGAGGAGTTACTCTCAGATACATCCATTCTGATTTATCCGGTGGAATTGGCCCTGAAAGCTACAAACCGGGTTGGGCAGTTGCGAGTGATGTAGGTTTTTATTACAACAAGATTGTTGGGGATGGTAGTTTGGATAATAGTATTTCAGCAGGTATCAATATTTCGAATATTGGTTCAAAAATATCCTATGATGATGGACAAAACAAGGAGTTTTTGCCCGCAAATCTCCGACTGGGAACCACCTATACCAAAGAATTTAATCCATCCAATAAGTTCTCATTTTCATTGGACTTTAATAAATTGCTGGTTCCTACTCCACAAATGTCGAACACAGGCAGTGGATCCAGTGGAATAATCATTGCTGACAACAGTTCCAATCAACCAGTCATCAGTTCTATCTTTAGCTCCTTTTCTGATGCACCCGGAGGCGTGAAGGAAGAGTTGCAGGAAATCAATATTTCAACAGGTATAGAGTACTGGTACAATCGCCAGTTCGCTATTCGCGGAGGCTATTTCTATGAGAACCAATACAAGGGGAACAGAAAATTCTTCTCGGCTGGCTTAGGAGTCAAAATGAATATCTGCACCATTGATTTCGCCTATCTTATTCCGACCCAACAAAACAATCCGTTGGCAAACACCATCCGTTTTTCACTTATTTTTGATCTGAAATCTTTTGGTAGGAAGAAATCATCAGAGGCCAGTTCTCCTGCTCCTGCCAAACCCTGAGCAAACTATTTTTTGGCGTTTTTTCCACGGCACAATAACTATAACACCATGCTGATCTGAATCATCAGCAGGCTATTAACAACAATGGCCGGCTATATACAGTCGACTTCAGCCAACCGTTATCCAGGGAGGACATTTTTGAATGTTCACCCGGGCATGTTTTGATTGCTGCCTGAACTTGCTTGTCGGTGCCGGTTAATCTGCATTACGTTGACTGACAACTACGATCCAAAATGCAAAAACTACATTTACCCGGTTTTGCTCTTTTTCTGAATTCCGGTTATACATCCGCACATAAACAGTTGGATCTGAAACAACATGGGTTGAAACCACAAGAAGATAATTTCTACCTTTAGGAAAGCCCTGAAAAGACCCTCACAGACCTGCATGAGAAGAAAAATTCTGAATCAACTACTTACTGTGAAATAATTAATGCTTATCATGTTCAAATTCAATTGCTTTGTAATTCTTCGGATACTGCTCCTACTTTTGATTGTGCAAGGAAATGCTTCCGGAACTGAGAAAGAATCAACAGTTAAGAGTGTGATGGACCGTGTGATCAACGACCTTTACAAGACGACAAATCCCGCAGACCTGTTGAAGCTGGACCTCAACAAGGTAATGACCCTTTTTACCAGGGAGGAACTTCAGATACTATCCACCCGCCACTGGATGTTCGACACAAATGTTCCCGTTGTCGTATCCGTGATGCAAAGCGATGAACAGAAAATCACACCTTTTTGGCTGGCTTCCAGCGGCTTTATTAAGACTTCTCTCACCATGAAAAACAATCAAACAACTTACAACGTCTGGCAAAAAACGTTTGGTGCAGGCAAAGTTGGTTTAGGTGTCAATGGTTTTGAAAATGGACTAGCACTTCACTATTTTGTTTCTGTTGCTTCGCAAAAAATGGGTGATCCTTTGAAAATCAGCAATTTTTTCCCGGATAATCAGCAAATACGTGAGCTAAAGGAGGGTGCCTCAGTTTACATGGACTGGGACGAACTGGTTCTGCAAAATGTGCCGGAAGAAATGAAAGGCCAGCTATTATTGATGACTACCAGAGGCAGAGCCTCAGATTCTCATCTGGTTGGGGCTTTCCGTTCAACTCCCTACCCATCTTCATCCAATCCAGATCAGGTTATTCTTACATGGAGCTCAGATCCCTCCACCGGCATCGATGTCCAATGGAGAACCAATTCCAAAGCAAATGCCTCCACCCTCAAATACCGGGTAAAAGGAACCAGTCGTGAATTTTCAGCAGTAGCCGAAAAAATGGTGATGGAAGACCGTATGCTGACGAACGACCGGTTCACCCATCACTATACCGCTAAAATTGCCGGACTTCAACCGGGCACAAACTACCAGTACCGAATTGCTACTCAAAATGAATGGCCTGCCAACCAAGCATTTAGTACCGCGGCCAAAGATGACTCATTCTCCTTTTTATGGTTCGGGGATACTCATTTTTCGCCGCAATTCGGTGAAATACTTAAAAAAGGTGTCATAGCTCATCCGGATGCTGCATTCTTCTCCATTGTCGGGGATTTGGTCAGCGATGGGTTGAACAGGGATCAATGGGATGCACTTTTTCAGTATTCCAAAGAAACTGCCTCCAGAATTCCTTGGATGTCCGTACCCGGAAACCATGACAATCGGGCCGGTTTGGGTGCAAAAATGTACAGCGATCTTTTTAGTTATCCGATGAATGCTCCGGCTGGTATACCCAAAGAGCAAACCTACTCGTTCACTTTCAAAAACACTCTTTTCCTGATGATCGATGCCACCTCACCCATTGACTTACAGTCTGACTGGATTGAAAAACAACTTGCAGGTACAAAAGCCAAATGGAAAATTGCCATGTTTCATTTCCCCCCTTACAATTGGGAAGAACCCTATTTTGACATTCAAAAAGCATGGATTCCCTTGTTTGACAAATACCATGTCGACATGGTTTTTGGAGGCCATATCCATTATTACATGCGTTCAAAACCAATGAAAGAAGGAAAAGTGGTTTCTTCCTACAAGGATGGAACTGCCTACATCATCTCCGTGGGAATCCCCAACAGAGACCGCAATCTCACAGAAGAGCCCTATGCCGAAGTCAGGAATGCAGCAGGACACTTGTATCAATATGTGAAGATTGATGGAGACAAGCTCTATTTTGAATCCGTTAATTTCCAGGATAAGCTGATTGATCAATTTCAACTGAACAAATAATCAATGAAAACGAGACACTTCACCATTCTGTTTCTTCTATTTTGCACAATAAACGGTTTTTCAGGGAGCCATGTTCCACTGAAATTTAATGTCAACGGGGAGTTTAAGATTCTTCAGTTTACGGATACACACATCAATACGGCCACAAAAACCAATTTGGCTTCCCTTGCAGTCATCAAGACAGTGACAGAGTTAGAAAAGCCGGATCTTGTCATTTTAACCGGGGATATTGTCACACAGGAAAATCCTTCCGAAGGATATCAGTTGATTTCCAAAATATTCCGTGAAGCAGGTATACCGTGGGCAGTCGTATTTGGCAACCATGAATCCGAACGTGGGTTCACCAGAAAACAATTGTCAGATCTGGTTGAAAAACTTCCAGGCTGTTTGAATGAGGATGTTGGAGGAATCGTTGGGAATTCAAATTTCATCCTTCAGGTACTCGATGCCGGCCAACAACCCGGAGCAATAATCTGGTGTATGGATTCCAACGCTTACAGTACCCTGAAACCTGAAGTGGAAGGATATGGCTGGTTTGATTTTTCACAGATCAACTGGTACCTGAAAAACAGCAGGGAATTTACCAGGCAGAACAATGGGAATCCCTTGCCCGCACTGGCATTCTTCCATATTCCCCTCCCTGAATATACCTTGGCAATCCACCAAAAAAAGGCGGTTGTTTTTGGTGTCAGGACAGAAGAAGAATGCAGCCCTGCCACGAACTCAGGAATGTTTACATCGATGATGGAAAGCGGGGATGTCATGGGGACTTTTGTAGGGCATGATCACCTGAACGATTATATTGCCGTCTATCACAACATCGCGCTGTCTTATGGACGTGTCTCCAAAATCATGAAAGACAAGGAAGATCCTCTGGCAGGTGGACGTGTGATCGTTTTAAAACAAGGCAAACGTACGTTTGATACCTGGATTCGTGAAAAGACCGGAAGCAAAGTCCTTCCATGTTCCTACCCTGCCTCCTTTGACAGAAAAGATTAATACCAACAGACCCTATACTTGTCAATAAGGGTTTTCTGGCGGATGATAAGTAATGTTCAAATAATATTGTCGTACTTTTTTCTTTGCGATCTTAGCGTGCTTTGCGCGACACAAAAGGCAAATTGCCCAAAACTGGAGAATTTGAAACTACGACATTTCATTGTTCTTCTAACTTATTTCTGTCATATACTTATGAAATTTTGTTTTCTTTCCTTCTGGTCAACACAATACAAAGTTGTTGGAAGTTGAAAATACCGGCCAACCCAGTCGCTCCCTCATTTGTAATTTCCTGATATTTCACCACATATCCTGATCAAATCATTCACCTTGCTATCGGGAGTTCCGTATTCAATATCAGCCGCAACGATATCACACGGTCCGTAATGCAAGGCAATATATTCCAGATCTTTCCGGATGTCCGGCACTGATTTTTCAGCAATATCCATCGGAGTGTACATAATGGATCTTCTGCCGTATGGAAATAGATTCCTGGCTTTCTCCAGATCAGATTCAATTCCCATGTCAATGTATCCGACTCGTGGAATTGTGGCATAATCATCAAGGTAAGGACTTGCATTCCAGGCGCAGTTATGAATACCGAAAGCATCAAAAGCACCGGCAATGCGCTGGTCAAAAGGCAACACAAACTCATGGTACAAGTCAGGCGAAAGCATATTGACCAGACAATTGCTGACTGTAAAAAAGGAATAGTTTACCCCACTCTGCTTTTGGCGCTGTTGGAGCAACTTTGCTGCCTCAATCATGGTGATAGTGACACATTCCAGCAAATTCATTGTCAGTTCCGGATCAGTGAGCATGTCCAGAAATAATTGCTGACCCCGAATCCGCTGCGCATTGTTTAAAACGCCTTGCCAGTTGATAAATCCGACTACCTTCCCCTCCATTGATGCAATCTCCTCAACCTGTCTCATTAAAGACAGGAAAAATGGATTCTGTTCGGGCTTGACCGGCCTTAATCGGTGCATCTCCTCGTCCGACAGGTGAAAATGTTCGCTGGTTGGCCACTGTTCGGAATCATACCGGATCGGGACCCCGAACATAGAAGCAATGGTACTCGCTCCGAAAAGCCCGGTCAATAAATCCAAATCCTTTCCATTTTCATCGATTTTACCGATAATATTCCCGGGGAAACGGCTATCGATTTCATGTCGAATCCTTTGAGCCTCTGTTTTCCGGTAGTGAGGGTCTGTGTGCCATTTCTCTCCGAAATCAATGCCAAGTAGCTTGTGGTACCATCTGGGCGTAAAACCAATCTCAGGACGTAAAAAGGCCAGGTCGCCAAAAGCCGGTCTTCTGGTCGCAGGTGCCCCAAGGGCAATATAACTGATAAGTTGCGAAGGCTGCATTGGATTAAAATTTCATCTCCCATCCTTGTTCGTAGCTTCTGGACCAGTATCCGGAAGCTTCGTCGTCCTTCAGGATGTGTCCGTTGGAAGGATCTATGCTAAGGCTTCTTCCCACCCTTTGGGAAATGTTTCCCAATTGAACCAGCAAAGTGCTTTTAAATCCCGAATCCACGCCTGAATTCAGCGGGCTTCCCTGTCTGATGGCATCAAACATGTTTTGGATATGAAGCGCGTCAACCTGCTCAGATGGATTTGAAAGATCATGAGGGTCAATGATATATTGCTCCTTCACCTCCTTGACGACCTTTCCCTGAAGGTCAAAAATCGTATAGCTGTTACCACTGGGAATCAACAGACTCCCATTCTCTCCGTAAAACATCACACCCACCGAACTGCCTTCAATCGGTTTACCATTGCAGCTCCTGCCTTCCCACGACATGGAAACTCCCTTGTCAAAATCGAGATTAATGACCTGTGTGTCGGGAGTCTCCCAGTCATCCTTGTACCTGAAGCGACCACCGTTCGAACTAACCCGGACTGGAAAATCGACATCCATTCCCCAGCGCAGCAAATCAATCATGTGGGTGCCGTTGTTCAGTGCCTCACCGGTGCCCCAGTGCCAGAACCAGTGCCAATTATAATGCAAAAAATTATCCCTGAATTCTTTTCTGGGCGCAGGTCCCTGCCACAAGTCCCAGTTAAGCCAGTAAGGTACATCAGCGGATTTCCCGGTACCGATTGTCCCGCGGTTATTCGTATACCACCCTTTCCCAAAATATACATTTCCGATAACACCGCTTTTTAATTCCTGGATGCCTTTCACCACATTCGGCCACGACCTCCGTTGGTTACCCATCTGAATTACTTTTTGATACCTGATGGCAGCTTCGACGAGCATTTCCCCTTCATGTGGATTATGGCTGCACGGTTTTTCAACATAAACATGCTTACCAGCCTGCATGGCTAGCAAAGATGCGGGAGCATGCCAGTGATCAGGTGCTGCAATGACCATCGCATCGATGTCCTTGCTTTCGAGCGAAAGCCGGAAATCGGAAAATCCCTTGGGAACGATGGATTGCTTTCCTTTGATAGCTTCCATGCAGGCAGTGATTGCCCTGGAATCCACGTCGCAGACATGGGCCACTTCACAATTCTTCTGAATGGCGAAATTCTTTGCAAGTGCTTTCCCCCGGGAGTTGACACCCATCATGGATACGACAATTTTATTGTTTGCACCGATGATACGGGAATAACTCTTTGCGCTGAAGCCGGGTAATGATCCTCCTACAGATAAAACAGAAGAACCAATCACCGTTTTCCTGACGAAATCCCTTTTTGAATGATCCATGAATTTATTTTTTAGTACGTTAATTTAGGTAAAAAATGCCTGCACATGCGAATTCCTTCAAATCGTTTCCTAACCTGCCGTGATGATAAAAAACCTAAATTTTGATTCTTGATGCCTTTTCAGCGGCCTCTCTCATAACATTTTCCATTAAGACCGGAACTCCCATACTTGTTTTACAACGATCAGCAGCTTCCATAAACGCGAGAATTTCAAGCGTCTCCTCCTCCCTGACAGGTGCAATGCCCGTCATGAAAAAGTTGATAATCTGAACCAGAAGCGGATTGTAACCGGCATAGCCTCCAAGTACCCTGATGGCGCTTTCACAAAATATGGTTCCGCCATAATCTGCTGTACCCTTTCTGATACCACGGAAGGTACCTATCCGACCATCATTCCAGACACCTGTAACAAGATCAGTATTCTCATTGGAAGTCCTTACCACACTTTTACATCCTGTTCCCATGGCAGCAAAAAGTGTTTCAACCCCATGAATCCCATACCAGAACAAGTCAGGATGTGTTTTTTCCAGTTTTGCCGGACTATAGGTTTCTGCGCCAAGTATCTTCCCGAAGTGACCGGAAATTATTTCATCCATCCCTGTAATGTACCGAAGTGATGAACCGGAGAAAATAGACACCTTCCATTTCCTGGCTGCATCAAATATACTGATCGCATCTGCCAGTGAGGCAGTCATCGGTTTGTCAATGAACATCCTTTTCCCGGCCTTAATAACTGGAATTGCCTGCTCAAGGTGCAATCTGCCATCATTGGTTTCAAGCAATACCACATCCGATTCAGCGATCAGTTCCTCGATCGATTGAACAATTTTTACCCCATACTTTTGAACCTCCGCCGTATAGCCGGGAATTCTTTCGACACTGCTGGCAATGTCACGGCTGCCATGCGGATAAGCGGCAACAATCCGGTAGCCAAAAAATTCATCCTTGACTTCCGGGCTATTCAATGCTTTTGTAAAAGCCACACAATGAGAGGTATCCAAACCTATCATGCCAATTTTTCTTCCCTTCATGTCAGCCGAATGACCGTATACTTCCAACGCTCCGCCCGTCATGCCAAGAACCGTACCTGTCAGGACAGTTCTCTCAATAAAATTCCTTCTGGTTGTAGTTCCCATAGCCTATTAAGGTTATTAATGAAATTAAATCTTAAAATCCATTGAGATTCTATCCTCCTCATCGGATATACCGGAATAGAACTTGAATTTGGCCGCGCGATTCACAGAAAAATATTCAATTCAAAGGAGATGAAAACCTAAATTCAGGACGACTGTACCTTGATTTTATTCCATTCATTTTCCATCTCTCTATTGGTGATATCATAATTCCCCGGAAGACAAAAGAAAGGGATTTGGTACACTTCCAACCACTGTTTGGTAATCTAATCGGTACCGGCAGTATAGCCGGCAACAAGATTTCCCACAGTCAAAACAAATCCCATTTACATCCTACTTTATCTTCTTGATCTCATCCTTAGAAACACCCGGACGGCAACCTCCGTTCCTGCCAGAACAAATGCAAACTGAAAATTGTCGGGATTATTATTGAAGTGAAGATTTGTCCAGGGGTTTTACAGCTGTCAAATCCGACTTAAATGGCCAGATTAGACCTCAGGCTGCAAACAACCAGGAGGACCCAATTCCAACAAAAAAGAAGATTTCTCATCCAGAATAAAGAAATTAAATGAACAGTTTTAAAACATTGATAAAGAATTATTTGACAATATAATATTTATGGGTTTCGATTTATATGACTTTCCAGGAAGATGATTTACTGAATTCCTTCCTGCTCAAATTATTCCATTTAAAGATAAAAAAGATTTTTGAACCCGTTACGATGGATGAAACACGATCAAAGGAAATAGGATGCTCAGATAATATCCAAAACTTCAAAGGAATATCTAAAGAGGGATTGAATTCACTCCATGTTAAGGAAACCGGAGTACAATCGGGAATCCTTAAGGTCTGTAATAAGAACCAAGATTTTCTGATCAAGATCACATTTATTGCCTGAAACCAAGGATGCGGACATCAACTGCCAAACCTTCATTGCTTTCCTGTAACCGGAAGTCCATTATTCCAATTGGCGAATTTGAACCAATAATTGATTCTGAGTTTGTTCATTCCGGAAAGGAAATGTGTCGCCTTCAGGACGAAGGCTTCCACTATGACGGATTACGCAAACAGACTAACAACGTAACACAATTAGATCATGCTTTGCGATAATTATTGGCCTTCGAAGAAATATTTCAGCTTTAACCGTTTTCTTCAGAATTGGACAGAATCAGAAAATTCATCCCCTCTTCAGGAAGCTATGACCCATGGTTCGATCGCATGAAAAAACAGCCAATTATTTCACAAACGGAGTTCCGAAAGGTAGGATTGTTTTTCCTGCCACATCGTTCAGGATGATAGCGGCCATCATGTACCAGGCAGAAAAGGCACAAATAAAAAGCTCATATCCGGCCACTTTGTTCCAAATTGGATCGATGAAATGACCAAAATCCAGTAGGATGAATCCGAGCAACAAGGTGAAAAAGGTAACAGCCATGGCTTTATGAATGCGCAAAGCAGCCACTGACATAATTGCGGTATACAGTGTCCAACCAACCAAATAGTAACCAACATCTGTCGTACTTGACTCATAGATCTTGTAAAAATTCAGCATCCAAATGATTCCCAATCCAATCCAGAAACTCCCATATGCAACAAAAGCACTATAACCGAAGTTATTGCCCGTTTTCTGTTCCTGAAAGCCGGCAATCAACTGTGCCATACCTCCAAAGATAAAGCCCATGGCTACCACTGGTCCAAGTCCCATGAGACCGATGTTGTGAAACTGAAGTAAAATAGTGGTCATTCCAAAACCTGCCAGGCCAACAACAGCAGGATTACCCATCTTCTTTTCCATAGTGAATAGTATTTTAGTTTAGGTAAATATATAGTATTTTATCTATGTTTCTTATTGAATTCTTTATGTAGGCTATCTGTTGTTTCATTCCGTCCTGGAGCAAGAATTTCCTGTAAACATGCATAGATCCAAATTCATATTAACCTATGATGCAATTACAATTCCATATCAACTTGTAATAAAGCAAGTTATTTTTCAGATCAGACATCCAACGTCACTCCAATTTGACTGCAAAAATAGCAGATGATCGGATACAGATTTTATTCTCATCATAGCTGTATATTTATCTTTATCCAATTACAATTTGGAGGCGAGAAGGCGAGAAGTTTTCCCAATGTCACCAATCACTCTTTCCGAATAGTTTAAGCTACTGTAAAAATAACCACAAAACGATTCAAGTTGAGATCAGGCAAAACCCATAGATTTCCATATTTTATCCGCGTATTAGATGAATGTAAAAAGCCGCGAATGAAGATTTAGCAATTATCATATCAGCAAAATTGTTCAAGGACGAAGTCGATCAATAAATATTCTACCTATTAAAAAAAATGAAAAACTGAATCAATTTATTTAGGCAGTGACAAGCATATTGTATGGCAGATACATGCCCATAAAATAACCTAAAATATTTATTGTAATTATGGAATGGAACAATCTGTCAGATGAAATTACAATTCCGTTTTGAAAGACTCAGATTGCCTGGTAGATTTGTTGAGCTTTTCAAGGACCTCTCTTTCCAAAGTACGCAAATGAACCATGCGTTGTTGATCGATTGATTTTCTTTTCCTCTTCATTACTTCCGTAATCAACGATTTCAGGCTCAATTTAAATGACACATAAAAACCTCTGGTTTGTTGAGCGTAGTAGATCAATCCCCAATTTTCCTGCAATTCTCTTTTTATTTTTAAGGTTTGGTATTCCTGAGTGAAAAACCTCAATTCCTCCGAAAGTTCAGATACATCTTTTATCGTTCTGGTTTTTCCATCCATTCTGGCCCATAAAAGCTTGTTGTCTGCTTTTTGGAATACCTTGCTTCCAACAATGGATTTTAGGGCATGATAAGCCAGGAAACAAGCCTTATCAAAATCTGATTGATCCAGTTTATTGTATTCTGAATAAACATTCCTCTCAATTCCTGTCATCGGCGAATTTGGGTACCTGTCGTACAGGACTTTCCCCTTTTTTAGATTCTCCTCCCTGTCTAGCTCCTGAAAATTGAACCATTCGCACGTAGCCTTGTATTTGTCCTTGGCGGTACCTTTTTCGATCTGGATAAAATGAGCATACAAAGCATAAAAATAAATGTCCCTGATTGATTTTCGGGTATCTGCCATAAAACCAGAGAGCAGCTGAACCGGAATATTGATATACTCGGCCTTTGTTCCAGTCTTGATTTGCTTTTCACTGTTTTTTGGTGCGGGTGCCAATAAACCTTTAAACATAGGGCATGTTTTGATGGTGAAGATAAAAAGAAAATCGTTTGAAATTCAACGTATTGAAATTTCAAACGATTCACAAAAATGCAACACGTTGAGGTCGATGGCGGATTCGAACCGCCGTACACGGTTTTGCAGACCGCTGCCTAACCACTCGGCCAACCGACCTTTTTCAGGGTGCAAATATAGCTTTTTTTCCCTGCAGAGAAACCCGGAAGCATAAAAAATAGCCTTTATCGTGACATTGTGACGCTAACTGCCTTAATATGACCACCCATAGAAGGCCTTGACTTTGAAATTTTTACGCATACCTTTCCTGCATCAGGGTATTCACCGTGAATCCTGCTAAGAATCCGGCCTGCTACATGTTCCAGCAGATGTGAAGGTTGGTGCATTTCCTCCTTGACCAATTTATAAATACCTTCATAATTCAAAGCATCTGAGAGGTGATCACTGAATGCTGCTTTTTCGCAATCAGTTTCAATGGAAATGTTCACTTCAAAACGGTTTCCAACAATCTGTTCACTCTTAAAATAACCGTGATAGGCATAAAACTCCATCCCTTCCAATTCAATAATTCCCATCTTGATTGCATTTTGTTACCGACAAATTTAACTCATTTTTTAATCAACAATTTTTCTTCTTCAGATAAACAACTCTTGTTACCTTTGCAAAAAAGTTGTTAAGAAATAACATCCCTCAATTCAGAAAAATTTAAATTGGCGGATTCTTTTTATTAAATGCTTTTTATCACAAGCTAATAGCTTATATTTAAAGGCATTAACAGCGGAAATCACATAAATCAGATCATTGAATATGGACCCAATCGCACCAAAAAATTTTATTCAACAACAAATCGTTGAAGATCTTGCAGCAGGTAAAAATAACAGCAGGGTACACACCCGTTTTCCACCGGAACCCAACGGTTACCTGCACATCGGTCATGCCAAATCGATCTGCCTGAATTTTGGTACAGCCAAACTTTTTGGAGGTATTACGAACCTTCGTTTCGACGATACCAACCCTGCGAAGGAGGAAACAGAGTATGTTGATTCGATCATGGAGGATGTAAAATGGTTGGGGTTCGACTGGGAAGACCGACTATTTTATGCCTCAGACTATTTTGATCAGCTGTATGATTTTGCAGTTGTACTCATTCAAAGAGGCAAGGCCTATATTGATTTCCAAAGTCAGGAGGTTATCAGCGAACAGCGTGGAACACCAACAAGACCTGGAACTGACAGCCCGACTCGAAACAGCGCTCCAGATGAAAATCTCCGGATTTTCAGTGATATGAAAGCTGGCCTCTACGAAGAGGGCACATGTGTTCTACGCGCAAAAATTGACATGTCATCACCCAATATGCATCTGCGCGATCCGCTGATGTACCGAATTCTCAAACAGCCTCATCACCGCACCGGTGATACCTGGTGCATATATCCGATGTACGATTACGCTCACGGACAGTCCGACTACTGGGAAGGAATTACCCATTCGATCTGCACCCTCGAATTTGAGGTACACCGCCCGCTGTACGATTGGTTTGTGGAAGAATTACAGGAAGGGGATTACCGTCCAAGGCAAATTGAATTCTCACGTTTAAACATTACTTCAACTGTGATGAGCAAACGCAAACTGCTTCAACTTGTTAAGGAAGGATTTGTAAAAGACTGGGATGACCCGAGAATGCCAACTATTTGCGGTTTGCGTCGCAGGGGTTATACGCCTGAATCCATTCGCAATTTTGCAGACATGGTTGGTGTGACAAAAGTAGATGGCGTGACAGATGTTGCCTTACTTGAATATTGTATTCGTGAAGACCTGAACAAAAAGGCCCAACGGGTGATGTGCGTGACTGACCCGCTGAAAATAGTGCTCACCAACTACCCTGAGAATAGCGTAGAAGAAGTTGATGCTGTCAATAATCCTGAAGATGAGAATATGGGCAAACGAAAAGTTCCATTTTCAAAGGTCATTTACATCGAAAGAGAAGATTTTATGGAAGAGCCTTCCAACAAATTCTACCGTTTGGCACCCGGGAAAGAGGTACGTCTCCGCTATGCCTATTACATCCGATGCAATGAAGTAATCAAAGATGATTCCGGAAATATTGTTGAACTGCATTGTACCTACGATCCGGATACCAAGGGTGGAAATGCCCCCGATGGTCGAAAGGTAAAAGCCACATTACACTGGGTTGCTGAAAGTGGTGCTATCTCATGTGAAGTAAGACTTTATGATCGCTTGTTTACAGATCCGGATCCGGATGGTCACAAGGACAAGGATTTTCTTGAATTTCTAAATCCCGATTCGCTGAAAATACTTCGGAACTGCCTCATAGAGCCTTTTGTCAAGGACGCTGCTCCACTTGCCAAATACCAGTTTGAAAGATTGGGATACTTTAACGTGGATCCAGATTCTCAAACCGGGAAACTTGTTTTCAATAGAACTGTTTCCCTGAAGGACAATTCCAAGAAGTAAGCGTACAGGAAAGTATTTTAATAAAAGGAAGATTGAATGCTTCATTCATGATTTCTCAAGATGTCATTCAGTAACCAATAAATGAAAGAGAGAATTGCATTGGCAGAGAGCCGGGCGCAATTCTCTCTTTCACAAGTTGTAAAATCCGTAATTACAACGAATGACGTCGAAGGCAGAAGGTTTGTTCCGCCTCTCAAACTGTGTAAAAAATACCTTGATTGAGAACTACCGGCTGACTCGTAACTTCAGATTTAATCTTACGCTCTGCGAAGTCCGATATTCTACTTCTTGAGGTGCATTCACTCCACCCTTTCCTTGGCGGCCTGCAACTTCTGCAATTTACGCCGGGTATAGAAGAAAGTAAATATCGCAGCACTCCAGTTGGCGAAGAAAACACCCCACCAGATACCCTTGGTTCCCATCCCCATTTGAACAGCGAAAAGCAGGAACAAAGGCAGTGGAAGTAAGAATTGCCGGTATACTCCGACAAAAATGGCATACAGTGGTTTCCTTATCCCCTGTAGTGTGGAGACCGAGATGTTCAAGAAGACGTAAGCGAAGAAAAAAAGCACGCCAATATTCAGGTATTGTTTGCCAATCAAGACCACTTGAGGATCGGAGGAAAAGATTTTCATCAGGGGTTCTGCAAAAATGGCCACGCCAATGATTCCGATCAAAAGAATGAAAAGCCCATAGATGATGTTCAATTTCCAGGACTCAAATATACGCAGAGGAAAGCCTGCTCCTAAATTCTGCGCTGCAATTGTGAGCGCAGCAACATTTAACCCAACTGTAGGAAGCAGAACCAACTGTTCAATTCTCGTTGCAATTCCGTAAGCAGCTACGGCCTCTTTGCCATATTTGCCAGCAAAATAGGTAATGACAAAGATCCCGATGGCAACGGTGAGCATGTTCAAACTGGCCGGAAATCCCTGCTTAAAAAGATCGATGAAATATTGTTTCTGGGGAATCCACGATTGCCATTTGATACCTTCCATAATTTTTCTGCTGCGGATCCGATAAATAAGGTACACTGATCCCAAAATCTGAATGATCACAGTGGAGAAGCCGATGCCTCCAACACCCATGGCAGGAACGCCCAAACCGCCGTACATAAACCATGGATCCATTAAGACATTGAGAAAAAATCCGGCAATCAGAAAATTCCGGTATGTTTTGGTGTCTCCCCTGGAGGTCAGTGTCGCATTCAATGTACTGTTGAGCATAAAGAAAAACGTTCCGGAGAGAATAATATTCATATAAGCCACTGCAATACTCAGGTATTCTTCTCGGGCACCCAATAATTTAAGCAAGTTTGGAGCAAACAATATTCCCAGCAGAGTCAGAACCAAGGAATTTATCAACGAAAAGGAAATAGCCTGTGCGGCATACATCCCGGCCTTTTCTTTTTTCCCTGCACCAAGGGAGGATGAAATCAGCGCTGTTGCACCTGTTCCCATCCCCATCCCAACCGACAGGATAATAAAAAACACAGGAAATGAGAGCGACAAGGCTGCCAGAGCAGTCGTTGACACCAGACCGCCATAATAGGTATCAACAACATTAAAGAGTGTATTAAAAATTAATCCAATACTGGATGGCAGTGCAATAGAACGGATTAGCTTTGGTAATGGCGTTGTAGTAAAGTCTGTATTCATTTTGAAAAACGATTCAGTTCAATGATTTTTACTTAATATCTGTTTCATACGCAAAAAAGAGACAAAGGGTTCTAATGCTGAATAATTAGCATTAAATTCATCGGAATTACACAACATAATTGTAATTTTGAAGATGTGCATCGGTGATCTTGCCGAAAACATGAAAGGAGGCAAAAAAATGAGACTTTCATTTAAAATCGATTATCAAACGACCTGGGGAGAAACTCTCTTCGTTTCCGGATCAACTCCACAGTTTGGGCAATGGGACCCAAGCCGCGCGGTTCCTCTAAAAAACCAGTATCCGGGTGAGTGGCAGGCAATTTTCGAAACTGACTCAGATCAACTCGAATACAAGTACCTGCTTCAGGATGAAAAAGGCAACTTCATTTCTGAATGGGGTCCTGGCAGAAAAGTTTCATTTATAGGCTCTGAATACCAGGAAGTACGACTTCGTGATTTTTGGCGTAACGCTTCTGATCCTGAAAATGCGTTGTATTCCGCGGCTTTTCAAAAAGTGTTACTAAAAAGAACTCTTTCAAAGACAAAAAATAAGAAGAATCCTGTACCAAGGATTCTTCGGTTACAACTTCATACCCCTGCCATAGACCCAAAGTACAAATTCGCCCTATTGGGTACGGAATCAATTCTGGGAGAATGGGATGAAACCTATGCTCTGGTGATGGATGACTCTTCGGCCCCTCTCTGGAAAATTGAACTGGATGCATCAAAAATAAAATTCCCCCTGCATTACAAATATGTAATATACGATCCGGAGCACAAACGTGTGATTGAATGGGAAGCAGGTAACAACCGGGAAATAAGGGATTTCGTATGCGATCTTCCCCGATCTCTCAAAGTACATACGGATGAAAAATTCCGTCAGAATATCGGTCACTGGAAAGGTGCAGGTGTGGCAGTACCGCTTTTTTCACTCCGAACGGAACACAGTGGCGGGATTGGCGAATTTACAGATCTCTACAAGTTGGTAGACTGGTCGGTCAAATGCGGAATAAAGCTCATTCAACTTCTGCCGCTGAACGAAACTGTTTCTACCCATAGCTGGATAGATTCCTACCCTTACAAGTCCATCTCCGTAATGGCACTTCACCCCGTATTCCTGAACATTACCAAAATTGGTGTACTCGACGAAGAAAGTCTCATGGTAGGATTTATTCAGGCGCTTTCTGGCTTCAACAACCAGGAATCTGTTCATTACGAAGAAGTTCACAGGACAAAGTCAAAATTCTTCAAAATGATTTTCGACCAACAGATGGATTCCTTCCTTAAAAATCCATTATTTCTGGAGTTCTTTGGGCAGAATAAAGATTGGCTCGTGCCTTATGCAGCCTTCTGCTACCTCAGAGACTTGAACAAAACAGCCAACTTCAGAATCTGGAAACAAAATAAAACCTTCAACAAGGAAGAAATTGACCAGCTCACTTCACCCGATCTTCCCATCTATCCGGACATTTCTGTTCATTATTTCATTCAGTATCATGCCCACAAGCAACTTAGTGAGGCCGTCGCCTATGCAAGGCAGAATGGAATTGTGTTAAAGGGCGATATCCCGATAGGCATAAGTCCGAACAGTGTCGAAGCCTGGACTCAACCTGAACTGTTCAATCTTTCGCAACAGGCAGGTGCCCCTCCTGACGAGTTTGCCGACATGGGCCAGAATTGGGGATTCCCCACTTATAACTGGGAGGTGATGGAAAAGGATGGCTACCTCTGGTGGAAAAACAGATTGAAACAGATGGCGCACTATTTTGATGCCTTCCGGATCGATCACATCGTCGGTTTCTTTCGTATTTGGGAGATTCCTGTGCAACAGATCTTCGGTACCATGGGCCATTTTAACCCGGCACTACCCTATTCCCGCGATGAGATCATTGACCGGGGAATCAATTTCAATGAAGAAAGATATACGAAGCCATACATACGTGACTATTTCCTCCACGGACTTTTCGGCGAGCTGACGGATGAGGTGAAAAATAAATTTCTCTCAGAATATGATCCTGGCAAATTCAACCTGAAGCCAAATTTTGCGACTCAAAAACAGGTTTGGGACTTTTTCGAATCAGGGAAAAAGGAGGATGCATTGAGTGGAAAAGAGAGCCGCATCAGGGACGGGCTTTGCGAGTTGATCAGTGAGGTTCTTTTTGTCCGGGACCCCCTCCATCCAACCCATTTCCATCCAAGGATCGCTTTCCACGACACCAATTCCTACATGAACCTGCCTGATTACGACAGATACAGGCTGGATGAATTGTACATTGAGTTTTTCTACCATCGGCACGATGAGTTCTGGAAAGAGCAGGCCCTGAAAAAACTACCTGCTATTCTTGAAGCCTCCGAAATGCTGGTATGTGGTGAAGATCTGGGGATGATCCCCGATTGCGTTCCCGGGGTAATGAATAATCTCGGAATACTTAGCCTTGAAGTCCAGCGCATGCCAAAGGATCCCAAAATCGAATTTTTGCACCCTTCGGATGCACCTTATCTTTCAGTAAGTACAACCTCCACGCACGACACCTCCACTTTACGCGGCTGGTGGGAGGAAGATCCGGGTAAAAGCGAACTCTTTTTCCGCACCATCATGGGCAATCACGCACCAATGAACAAGGTGATGGAGGCATGGCTGGCCAAGGATATCATTCAGCAACATTTCTGGTCTCCGGCGATGTGGACCATTTTCCCAATACAAGACTTGCTGGCCATGGATGAAGAGCTCAGAAGGGAAGATTTCGAGGCAGAAAGAATCAATATTCCGGCTGTTTCCAACCATTACTGGAGATACAGAATACATTTAACTCTGGAAAAATTATTGAAAGCGACCCAGTTTAATGCGGAATTACGGCGGATGATTACCCATTCAGGCCGATAAAACTCCCGTTATTCTCCATTCACCGATTATCCGCCAAGGTTGGCCGATTAGTCCTTCATCAGCAGAAGGTATGAGTTTACTTTTGAGTCATCATTAAAATTCATTGTCGTACTAAACAAATTTTGCCATGAGACTAATCAATGATCCGAATGAACCAAATGCGCCAATAGACCCAACATTCTACGATAAGGGAAGAAGACATCACCGCCCCGAGTCAAGAATGTTCCTCGGAATAATTTTTGTCGCCATCGGTGCTTTGCTGATCCTCAAAAATCTTGACATCCTTTCTTATGATCTTTCCCGGATTCTCATCAGCTGGCAAATGCTGCTGATTGTGATCGGCGCCTACAACCTCAACCGAAAAGCCGGTTCAGCAGGTATTATCCTGATTGCGATCGGAACCTTTTTCCTGATTCCTAAAATACTGGATGTACCCTATGACTTCTTCCAGAATTTCTGGCCGGTCATACTGATGATGGTGGGGATAATATTCCTGTTTCAATGGAGGCGATCTCCTGGCTACTCATTTGGAGGTCAGGTTGATAAACATGACGTTTTGGATGAAACAGCCATTTTTGGCGGACGGAATATGTCACTGGTTTCCGAACAATTTAAGGGCGGAAAGATCACTTCCATTTTTGGAGGATCAAAGATCAACCTGCTCTATTGCAAGCCGGTAGACGGATGCGTAATTGATGTAGCCACCATTTTTGGAGGGACAAAAATTATTGTACCTGAAGACTGGAATGTAAAAACGGAAGTGGTCTCCATCTTCGGAGGTTTCGAGGATAAGCGTGGCAATTCCGTTATTTCCCGGGTCAATCAGTCAAAAGTCGTTGTCATCAAAGGCTCAGCCATTTTTGGAGGTGGCGAGATCATATCAATGCCCTAAAATACGATGGAACAACCCGGCGCATTCAACCGAAATTCACTTGCATTAAATTGGATAGCCCCGATTTTGTTCGGAATTATTCAGACGAGTATCAACCTCTGGTTCGAAATCCTCCCCTGGGGGATTTCGCTCGTTGACGGGATTGTTTATGGTTTTCTCCTGGGAGCATACGGCATGGCCATCTGGTTTGTGGTCAGGTACAACAGTCCGGACGAAAAACCAATCAGCCAGTTAATTTCCACCCATCTGGCTTCAGCCATCATTCTGTCGATTGCCTGGGTGTACAGTGCCGGGTTCATCACGCGTTTAATCCTGCCGGATCCGATCTACCTCTATTTTCAGGAAAGCCATGTATCTGGCAGAATATTCATCGGTTTCTTTTTCTATACCCTGATGGCAGCCGTGTTCTACCTTTACATCTTCTACATGAGGAACCGTGAGAAAAGCGAGCGTGAGACGGAACTGAAACAGGAAGTCAGGGAAGCGGTACTGCGGGCTCTGAAGTCACAGATTAATCCACATTTCCTTTTTAACAGCCTCAACTCCATTGCCTCACTCACCCTTGCCAATCCTGAAAAAGCCCATGAAATGGTGATTGCACTCTCAGACTTCATGCGCTATTCTCTTCGCAAACAACACAACGAACTGGTTGCACTGGATGAGGAAATCAACCACATCAGACTCTACCTTCAGATTGAAAAAATCCGTTTCGGCGATAAAATGCTTTATAACTTTGAGGTTGAACCGGAATGCCTTGGATGCCAGATTCCGACCCTATTGCTGCAACCACTCTTTGAGAACGCTGTAAAATATGGTGTGTACGAAGCCTCCGACCAGGTGGAAGTTTCTCTGATTGCCAAAAAAGAGGGAGACCACACCGTACTGACCATCACCAATAGCTACGATCCGGATGCTGCTCCAGTTAAAGGTGAAGGAATCGGATTAAAAAATGTCAGGGAGCGTCTTCGTCTTGTTTACAACAGCAACAACCTGATTCAAACCGAAGATCAAAATGGAAAGTTTCGTGTAACGATCTTTCTGCCGTGCGAAAAAAAGACTGTAGACATAAGAACTTAACTTTAGTCACAACTTAAAATGAATAAAATTAAAGTCCTGATCATCGACGATGAACAGCTCGCCCGAGATCTTTTAAAACATTATCTCTCCAGAGATATCAGGCTGGAAATTGTGGGAGAATGCAGCAACGGATTTGAAGGAGTTCTTGCCATTCAGGAACTGAAACCGGACCTTGTGTTTCTTGATATACAGATGCCCAAAATTACCGGATTTGAAATGTTGGAACTTCTGAGTGACCCGCCGGTCATCATTTTTTCGACAGCCTATGAAGAATTTGCCATCCGTGCTTTTGAAGCCAATGCCGTTGACTATCTGCTGAAACCGTATCCGGCAGAAAGGGTTCTTCAAGCCATCGAAAAAGCCTTGTTACGCTTGCAAAACAGGTCTGACATCAAAGATGAAATCGATGGATTAAGTCAGTCGCACGATGAAAATAGTGGATTGTTGTCGAGAATTGTCATCAAATCCGGAGCCAAAATCCGCATTATTCCTGTCGAAACCATTGACTACCTTGAGTCGGAAGACGATTTCGTGATGATTTACTGTAAGGAGGGTCATTTCCTGAAACAGAAAACGATGAAATATTTCGAGTCACACCTTGACCCTAAAAAATTCATCCGCATTCACCGGTCGTGCATCGTCAACAGTTCACAGCTGGCAGAAATCCAGCAGTATGGCAAGGAATCCTGGATGCTTCTGACCAAACAGGGTGCCAAACTTAAAATCAGCAAATCAGGCTATCTCACTTTGAAACAGTTTCTGGAAGAGGGCAGCGGTAACTAATGGATCATATTCGGCTCATACCATGCAGATGAAAAATGAATCACCTGCATTTTAGTTGAACCAACACACGCCACTCACTTCCAGATCATATTAGTCATATAATCAATGATATACCTGCCTTATTGATAATCAATTCCTTGGGTCTGTGAATTGAAATTGAAAAAGGGAAGAATGTTCCGGTCTTTTATTTTATATTGTTGGCGGAATTCTTTTCTTTTGCAATAAGCCAAATGACGCGGTATCCATGATAATCAAAGACGATTTTTTGACCGGAATTTTCACCAATCTTCAGCCCATTTACCTGTGGGCCGGATTATTGGTGATATTCAGTTTAACTCTTTGGGCACTGATCAGTTTGGTCAAAAGAATACGTACTTCACCCACCAAAGGCAGAAAACTGACTTTGAAAGAGCGGTTAAGCAGGAGAAAAGCACAGATCATCCTCACGGGTGACAAAAGGAGAAGACCGGATTATGTAACCATGGCCATCCGAAATTACGGAATTAGACCCGTTGATCTTGAAGCGCCAAGGCTCGTTTTCAAAAGACACAGCAGCGAACGAAGGTTTAGAATCAACTCTTTCGGTGGGGTTGACGATTTCCCGATGTGGCTGGAACCCGGATATGAAGCTACCTACAGGATTGAACTGGAACAGTTTTATGACAGAGTACCTATATTGAGGAGAGCAACCAGGCTGGGGGCAGAAATAAGGGAAGTCTCAGGAAAAAAATTTGTGAGCGCCACCATCAGAATTAAGCTGATTTAACATGAGAGAATGGACCTTTAAGGATACTGATTTTAACTCTTTTCCCGTTTATGCCGGTGTTGATCTGGGCGTTCACTGGTCTGTCGGGACATTGAAGGTCAAAATATGGGCTCCCACTGCGGTGGAGGTAATTTTCAGATTGTACCAAACAGCAGAAACCAATCAGCCTGAAAAGGTAATCCCTCTCGGAAAATCAGTCTCCGGCACCTGGGAAATTGAAATCTCGGGGAATTTCGAAGGCTTTTTGTACACTTTCCAGGTACGTGACAGGCAAGGCTGGCTGAATGAATGTCCGGATATTGAGGCCAAAGCAACGGGAGTGAATGGATTGAGGGGGTTCATCCTTGATCCGGCATTGACACACCCGGAAAAATGGAATACCGACAAGCGGTGTAAGATTGTTCAGCCAACAGATATGGTGATTTATGAGTTACATATCCGTGACTTTTCAATTTCTGAGGATTCAGGGATTCAGCACAAAGGAAAATATCTTGGGTTAACCGAGACTGGAACAACCAATCCTGATGGACTTTCTACCGGAATAGACCATATGAAGGAATTGGGAATCACACATATACATCTTTTACCGATTGCAGATTTCTATACGGTCGATGAAACAAAGACATCCCCGCAATACAATTGGGGATATGATCCGCTCAACTTCAATACTCCGGAGGGGTGGTATGCTTCCAATCCCAATGATGGATGCACCAGAATTATTGAAGTAAAAAAAGTCGTTCAAACTCTTCATCAACAAGGATTTGGAGTAATTATGGATGTCGTATACAACCACTCCGGCCTCATCTTTGATTCGTGGTTCAACCAGTTGGTTCCCGGGTATTATTATCGTCAGAGAGAAGACGGCACCTTGTCGGATGCCAGCGGATGCGGCAACGAACTGGCCACAGAACGGGCGATGGTACGCAAATTCATTGTCGATTCGGTCGCCTGGTGGGCAGAAGAGTATCATCTGGATGGATTTAGGTTTGATTTGATGGGGATCATTGATATCGAAACAATGAACCTGATCAGAACCAGACTCGACCTGATTGACCCCAATATTTTCCTTTTCGGGGAGGGATGGATAGCGGCTGAATCTCCATTGCCTGATCATTTAAGGGCGACCAAACTCAATACTTTGCATCTCGATCGGATAGCCTCGTTTTGCGACGACATGCGGGATGGGTTAAAAGGGTCTCCATTCAATCGTTACAGCCATGGCTTCATTAGCGGGTTGACTTTGCGGGAAGAAAAAATCAAATTTTCCATTGCCGGCGCAATTCAACATCCCGATATTTTCTATGATTATGTCGAAACATCCCGTCAGCCATGGGCGAACAGTCCCGCCCAATGTGTCAATTATGTTTCCTGCCACGACAACTATACCTTATTCGACAAACTTCAGTATTCTTGTCCGGAGGCAACTATGGAGGAGATCGAAAGAATGACCCGCCTGTCCTTAGGCATGATCCTGACTTCACAGGGAGTTCCTTTTTTACATTCCGGCATAGAAATGCACCGCTCAAAAGGTGGCCATCACGATTCATACAGATCACCCGATGATGTCAATCAGATAGAATGGGGCAATAAATCAGCCTATTTGGATCTTATGCATTTTACAATGAAGTGCATTGAACTTCGCAAACAACATCCGGCATTCAGAATGAGCAATGGCGACCTGGTGCGGAAAAATCTCTCCTTTTTTAAAAAATACATTCCGGGGGTAATTGCTTACCAGCTGAAGGACCATCCCAATGGTGATTCATGGAAGAACATTCTTGTATTGTTCAATGGTAACAACTATTCAGTAGAGTATGAAATTCCTCTGAAAAAATGGCTGATTGTCGCGCAGAATGGCGAGATCAATCCACAGGGAATAAGTCATGTTACTACCGGAAAAGTTCGTCTTCATCCAATCTCTATGATGATTTTTGCAGAAGAGCAAATAGATTGATTAGCCGATTGGTGAACCTGGTGGCACCCTTTGGCCGCCGGTTCTTAGAATCCAATCCTTTACAGTGAAGGTCAATTTTCTAAAACAAATGACTCGAAGGATCTTATCGTATGAATGCCAACAGACCCGGATTTTAAAATGCGCCGAGCAAGAGATTGATGTCTGTATCAGAAATGGAGAGCATTTTAGAGATATCCCTGTTGGTAAGAATGCCATTCAACAGCCAAACTCCTTCACAAAATCCCCTGTTCCCTTTGATGTATTCGTTTACTCCTCCCGACTGGCCTATGCCGAGTAAAATAGGGGTGAAAATATTGCTGGCCGCGATGGATGCCGTACGAGCGACCCTCGATTCGAGATTTGGCACGCAATAGTGAATGACCCCATGTTCCTTGTAGGTCGGATTTTTCAGGGTAGTGATCCGTGAGGTTTCGAAACATCCTCCCTGGATAATATTAAGGTCGATGATGACCGAATTTTCCTTCATTCCCATCACCATATCTTCCGGGACAATCATATTGGGTACTTCATTCATCGGCATCGCTCCGAGAACAACTTCAGCCGTTCTCAGGGCCTTGCGCAAAGCTTTGGGATGAAAAACCGAGGTGGATAAATGTTGCCCGAGCCTGGCTTTCAGGTTCATCAGCTTATAGATGGAATCATCAAAGACCCTGACAACCGCACCAAATGACATCGCAGTTCTGGCTGCCTGTTCCGCCACTGTTCCTGAGCCGAGGATTACGACTTCTGATGGAGCAACACCGGTGACTTCACCGAGAATCACGCCTTTCCCGTTGATTGAACTGAGAAGTTCACTGGCCACAACCATGGCAATATTTCCCACAATTTCGCTGCTGATCTGCACCATAGGCAATATCCCGTGTTCGTCTTTCAGGTATTCAAAACCAATGGCAGTAACCTTTTTCCGCATCAGTTTACGTACCAATTCTGAAGTCATCAGGGAAAGATAGACGGGTGAGAAAAGCAACTGATTACCCTTCATCAAGTCTGTTTCGTCACTGGTAAAAGGTGCCATCTTGAGGACGATGTCGCACTGGAAGATCTCTGCCGCATCCGGACAAATTACTGCTCCGGCTTCAGCGTAGGCCCTGTCTGAATAATTGGCATCCTTTCCAGCTCCTTTCTGAACAAACACATTGTGTCCGCTGGTGACTAAAACCTCCACAGACTGTGGTGTCAGAGGAACACGAAATTCGACCACATGACCCGTACCTGGAAAACCAATGCTCAATTTGATATTTCGTTTGAAAGGCTTGTACAACTCCTCTTTGGGAATTAGTTGTTCTTTGGTCCAAACAGAAATATTCTCCTCTTTTTGATGGTTCATATCAGTTTAATTAGATTCAATGATCCTGTTGCCGCTTTCAGTTTCTGTAATGGTTATCTTCACGGTATTGGAAGGAAGCAAAGACCCTATCAGCTCAGGCCATTCAATAAAACAATAATGATCGCTGAAAAAATACTCTTCATACCCCAGGTCAAAAAGTTCATCCATACTTTTGATCCGATAAAAATCAAAATGATAAATTTCACTTGATTGCTCTGTTTCATAGACATTGATCAGGGCAAAAGTAGGTGAGGTGACGTAGTCAATGACATGCAATTTTTCACACAGGGCTTTGATAAAAGTCGTTTTGCCTGAGCCCATCTTTCCGTAAAAAGCAAATAACCTGTCGGTAGGATGTGCCCCAATCAATTTCTCTGCTACCGCATTTATTTCACTCAATGAGCTGATCTCCGCTTTGAACATCTTTGATATATATTTAAATCAAGCCATTAACCATTTGAAGTAAGCTTTCAGTCACGGGTTAAATAGCAAGCCGTTTTCGACAGTTAGAAATGCTCTTCCTATATGCCTTCAGCCATTGGCTTAAAGCATTTTGACATTTGCACACCAATTTTAATCAAAAATTTCTGATAAAATTCAGGTTTACCCTATCATTTTTTATCTTAATTTTGAAAAACATTAAAAACTGAACCATGAACATTCCATCGGCTTTAAAATACACCAAAGAACATGAATGGCTTCGCGTAGAAGGTAATGTTGCTTTCGCAGGAATTACCGATTTCGCGCAGGGTGAACTCGGGGACATTGTTTTTCTTGAAATTGAAACTTGCGGCGAATCATTGGCAGTTGAAGAAGTTTTTGGTACCATCGAAGCCGTCAAAACGGTTTCCGACCTTTTCATGCCTGTATCCGGTGAGATTGTTGAAATCAATCCGCTGCTGGAAGAACATCCGGAACTTGTCAACTCCGATCCTTATGGAAACGGATGGCTGATCAAAATCAATCTGAGTGATGCCTCTGAAGTAAGCAAACTCCTTTCGGCCGAACAATACACAGCCCTGCTGGAAGCATAATTCAGCGTAAAAAATACCGGGCAGAAATTTTCTGTACCTGCACTAAATCCCGTTTATGACGGGATTTGTTGTTTTTAAAACCTTGAAACAACGAAAAGCCTGCATTCAACCTATTAAAATTGCAGTTATATTTGTTACCGGAGTTCCGGAATGAAAATTATTCTGCCATCCGGTGCCAACAATTCCAAAATTCAGAAATAGAAATCAAACTACTATTACTCATGAGACCAGTTTACATTCTCTCTCTTTTCATGCTGTTGTCAGGATTTGCAGCAAAATCACAAAACAACGGTTCATCGCCTGTCGATCTGGTCAATCCATTGATGGGAAGTGCTTCCAATTACACCCTCTCAAGCGGTAACACCTACCCTGCCATCGCCTTGCCCTGGGGAATGAATTTCTGGACCCCGCAAACGGCCAAAATGGGAGATGGTTGGGTCTATGCCTATGATGCCACACATATCCAGGGAATCAAACAGACCCATCAGCCCAGTCCCTGGATCAACGATTACGGCCAGTTCTCGCTTTTTGCCGAAACGGATCGCCTGATTATCGATGGTAACAAACGAGCCAGCTGGTTCTCGCACAAGGCGGAAACGGCCAAACCATATTATTACAGCGTATATCTGGCTGATTATGACGTGAAGGCTGAAATTACCCCCACTGAAAGGGCCGCGATTTTCCGTTTTACTTTTCCTGAAAATAAAAAATCCTATCTGCTGATTGATGCTTTCGACAAAGGCTCGTACATCAAAATTATCGGAAGCGAAAATAAAATCGTTGGATATTCGACGAGAAACAGCGGAGGAGTAGCTGCTAATTTCAAGAATTATTTCGTGATTCAACTCGACAAACCGTTTGTTGAAGGAGAAGTCTGGAGCGATACTGCTGTCGTCAAAAACATTACTGAATTGAAAGCAGGCCACGTAGGTGCGGCGCTTCATTTCGAAACTAAAAGGGGAGAGGTGGTTCATGCACGGGTCGCTTCCTCGTTTATCAGCATCGAGCAGGCCGAGCTAAACCTCAGGGAGCTTGGCAAAGATTCCTTCGATCAGGTTCTGGTGAAAGGTCGCGAAATCTGGAACAAGGGACTTTCTGCCATCGAGGTAGAAGGGGGCACAACCGACCAGATGCGAACATTTTATTCCTGTCTGTACCGGACAATGCTCTTCCCCCGGAAGTTTTTCGAGGTCGATACAAAGGGCAATATCATGCACTACAGTCCTTATGAAGGCAAGATTCAACCCGGATACCTGTATACTGACAATGGATACTGGGATACTTTCCGGGCAGTTTTCCCCCTCTTCAACCTGATTCATCCTTCTGTGAACGCAAAGATTCAGGATGGTATGGTGAATACCTTCAATGAGAGCGGCTGGCTTCCTGAGTGGGCCAGTCCGGGACACAGGAACTGCATGGTCGGATCGAATTCTGCTTCGATCATTGCCGATGCCTACCTGAAAGGGGCACGCGGTTATGACATCAACAAACTGTATGAAGCAGTTCTGAAAAACAGCGAAAACGAAGGACCACTCACTTCTGTCGGCCGGAAAGGGGTTGATTACTACAACCGACTGGGATACATTCCCTACAATGTGAAAATCAATGAAAGTGCCGCCCGTACTTTGGAATATGCCTACGACGACTGGGCCATCCTTCAATTGGCCAAAGCCCTCAACAGACCCCAAAAAGAGATCGATCTTTTTACCAAAAGATGCCAAAATTACCGGAATCTGTTCGACAAGGAAACCAAACTGATGCGGGGCAGAAACGAAGACGGTACTTTCCAGAAACCTTTTAACCCTTTCAAATGGGGAGATGCATTTACGGAAGGCAACAGCTGGCATTATACCTGGTCTGTTTTTCACGATATCCAGGGATTGGCCGATCTGATGGGTGGAAAAAAAGAATTCGTCAAGATGCTTGATTCCGTTTTCGTGGTTCCTCCGGTCTTCGATGCCTCCTATTATCGTCAGGTGATTCATGAAATCAGGGAGATGCAGATTGCCAATATGGGCAACTATGCCCATGGTAATCAACCCATACAGCACATGACCTACCTTTACAATTATGCCGGAGTACCCTGGAAGTCGCAGTATTGGGTTCGGGAAACCATGAACAGGATGTACAATCCAAACCCGGACGGTTATTGCGGCGACGAAGACAACGGTCAGACATCGGCCTGGTATATTTTCAGTGCCATCGGATTTTATGATGTATGTCCCGGTTCAGACCAATACATACTCGGTGCACCTCTGTTTAAAAAGATCACCCTTAATCTGGAAAACGGCAAAAAGGTAGTGATTGAAGCTCCTGAAAATTCGGCTGACAACAAATACATTCAGGAAATGAAGTTCAATGGTAAAAACTATACCAAAAACTGGCTGAGCCATTCTGAACTGATGAAAGGAGCCACCATTTCGATCAAAATGGGAGCCAAACCAAATACGGAGAGAGGAACCAAAGAAGAAGATTTGCCCTATTCCTTCTCCATGGAAAAAAAATAATGATGTAAGTTGATTCCTTAAATTATTACTTTATTAATATTTGCTTAATAAATTCAACTTTAGATAGATATTGTATTTATAAAATCATTTTTTTCGGGCTTAATGTTGCGTCCTTCGTGAGAACCTTCATGTTCTTTGTGGTGAATTCTTCCGGGCTTAGTAATTTCAGGCATTACAGGCTATTTTTGGTTGAGAATAACTTTAAAAACATCCAACACAATATCAGGCAAAATAGGTTTAACTACTAACTAATCTGACAATTCAATGACAATCACCGGTGTTTTCAAATTTCATCTGGCACTGCTAATTTGCCTGTTGAGTACATTGGCCGTTTTCTCACAAAATGGCACCCAAATGGAGGCAAGTGGCAAAATGGCCACGTTGCATCAAGGTTTCGTGACACCCCCCGATTCAACTCGCCCAGGGGTCTATTGGTACTTCATGGATGGAAACATCAGCCGAAAAGGGATGACTGATGATTTGGAGGCAATGAAAAAAGCCGGCATCGGCAGTGTGATATTTTTGGAAGTGAACGTAGGCGTACCTCGCGGACCAGTCACTTTTCTGAGTGATGAATGGCAAGACCTTTTTACCCATGCAGTCAGAGAAGCGGAGCGGCTAGGTATTACGCTAACCCTCGGATCCGGTCCGGGATGGGCAGGAAGTGGCGGACCATGGGTTGAACCCGCTCAATCCATGCAGCACCTCGTCTCATCCGACACAATTGTCAGGGGTCCAATCCGGTTCAGGGCACCCCTGGCCAAACCAATACCCAAAAAACCCTATTTCGGCTACGGAGCGCTCACCGACTCCCTGCGAAAAAAGTGGGACACTTACTACCGTGACGTTGCCGTTCTGGCTTTTCGCACACCTAAGGTCAAAGCTTCAATCGCCGATACAGATGAGAAGGCCCTCTATTACCGAGCCCCCTATTCCTCTGTGAAAGGTGTAAAATCTTTCTTGCCTGCACCGCTGAATTATCCCGAAACCCTGCCGGGAACAGCCGTATCAAAAGACAGCATCCTCGATATCACCCGATTTTTGGATGCCGACGGATCGCTTTCATGGGATATTCCTCCAGGGCGCTGGACCATCCGGCGTATGGGACTTCGCAACAACGGCGCAGTCACACGACCCGCACCTCAGCCCGGACTTGGTTTTGAATGCGACAAGATGGATACCACCGCATTCAACATGCATTACGAGGCATTTATGGGTAAACTGCTGAAAAAAATTGGTACTCCGGATCCAAAATTTGCCGGAGGCTGGAAAATGATTCACATCGACAGCTGGGAGATGGGCGCCCAAAACTGGACGGCCAATTTCAGGGAAGAATTCCGGCAACGACGCAAATACGATCTCCTGCCTTACCTACCTGCTTATTCAGGAACCATCGTCGGCTCAAGCGAAATCAGCGAACGCTTCCTGTGGGATATCCGCAAAACATCTCAGGAACTTGTGGTGGAAAATCACGCGGAACATTTTAAAAAGCTGGGTCAGAGAAGCGGACTCAGGCTTTCCATCGAGCCGTACGACATGAACCCGACCGCAGACCTCGAACTGGGGGCTGTTGCAGATGTCCCCATGTGCGAATTCTGGAGCAAAAACTACGGATACAACACCTCCTTCAGCTGCATCGAAGCGACTTCAATTGCGCATGTCCTTGGCAAACAGGTTGTGCAGGCAGAAGCCTTTACGGCTGAAAAATCAGAGGGATGGAAACTCTATCCCGGTGCCATCAAAGATCAGGGTGACTGGGCTTTCGCAACAGGCATCAACAAATTTTTCTACCACACTTTTGCCCACCAGCCGCTCGACGAAAAACTTAAACCCGGTATGACCATGGGTCCTTATGGGGTGCACTGGGATCGAAACCAAACCTGGTGGTCCATGTCCAAGGCCTACCACACCTACATTGCCCGCTGTTCCTATCTGCTGCAGCAAGGGAAAAATGTAGCAGACATCCTCTATCTGACACCTGAAGGTGCACCACATGTATTTCGCCCGCCACTTTCTGCGCTGGTTGGCAATGATACCTTACCGGATAAACGAGCCTACAATTTTGACGGATGTTCTCCGGGTATGTTGTTTGCCGCGGAGGTGAAGGACCACAAGATTTGTTTCCCCGGCGGAGGAAGCTACCAACTGCTCGTATTGCCGTTGATTGAGACCATGACTCCGGAACTGCTGAAAAAAATTGAGTCGCTGGTACGTGATGGAGCCTATGTAGAGGGTATTCCGCCTAAAAAATCTCCCAGTCTGGTCAACTTTCCTGAATGCGACAAGGAAGTAACATCCACTGCACTAAAAATGTGGAAAAGCTTCGACCGGCCGAAAAGCCCGCAATCAATATCCTTCGGTTCAGGCAGGATTTTCAGGGAAAATGGTTTCATGGTAAATGATTCTACCAGACCCTACCCTGCCTACGAAGTCACCGCCGGGTTACTCAAACAATTGAAAGTTTCTGAAGATTTCACTTGTGATGGTCCGGTGAGATATGCCCACCGCACCCTCCCGGAAATGGAAATGTATTTTGTGGCCAACCGTTCTGAAATTGCAATACATGCGAATTGCAGCTTCAGGGCAGACCACGGAATACCGGAACTTTGGAATCCATTGACCGGAGAGACCAGAAAACTGGAGAATTTTTCCCGCAAGGCTGGCATCACCTCCCTCGGCATTCAGTTTGAACCCCATCAAAGTTTTTTCATCGTATTCAATTCGGAGAAGAAAGAGGTCAGTTCAAAACCTGTCACGAAGAACTTTCCGGTCAAAAAAGAGGTGATGACGCTGGATGGTTCATGGAAAATCACATTCAATCCAGCGCTGGGCGGACCGGGAGAAATTACTTTTGATCATCCCGAAGACTGGACAAAAAGAGCCGAGGAAGGAATCAAATATTATTCAGGGACGGCAGTTTACCATCAATCATTTACCATTTCCAATGAGATCGCGACATCCGGTCATCCGCTTTTTCTGGAGCTCGGGGAAGTAAACTGCATGGCCCAGGTCAGACTGAACGGAATCGACATCGGAACGCTTTGGACGGCTCCCTGGAGTCTGGAAATTACAAAGGCAGCCAAGGTAGGTGAGAACCGACTCGAAATTGACGTGGTCAATCTCTGGCCCAACCGACTGATCGGCGACGAAAAGTATCCCTTCGACGGAATCAGCAAAGGCAAATGGCCTGAATGGTTGCTGAATAACAGTACTAGAAACTCGAAACGATCTACTTTTGCCACATACGGGTTTTATAAAAAAGATGCACCTTTGTTAAAATCGGGGTTGATAGGATCCGTGAGGATACTGACGGAGGAATGACGATCGAATAACACTGGACAAACAAATAACTACCACCATGATTAAACCGGCGCAAATCAAAAACACTTCCTGGCTGATTCTGGGATTAGCCAGCCTTTTTATATCAGGCTGTCAACCTGAACAAAAAAAGGAAGCGGACAAGATCAACGATTTTGCAACCCTTCAGAACAAGTTTCTCGATCCTCCATCAGAATACCGTAGTGCCCCGCTTTGGGACTGGAACGACAAAATCACGGAGGAAGGGATAGATTTCCAAATGAAAAAATTCAAGGAGGGAGGATTGGGAGGAATTTTTGTCCATCCAAGACCAGGACTCATCACCGAGTACATCTCTGAGGATTGGCATCATCTTTTTGATTATACGATTCAGAAAGGGAAAGAGCTGGGTATGAAAGTGTGGATTTACGATGAAAACAGCTATCCAAGCGGATTTGCCGGCGGGCATGTTCAGGCGGAGATGCCTGATTCATACAGCCATGGCACTGGTTTGAGCTGGAAGGTTCAGGATACGCTGAAAACAGATACAACTACCTACGAAATCGTCCTTAAAAAAGAAAATGAACAGTTTAGGGAGATTACCGCGAACCTGAAAGAAGAACAAGGGCACACCGGGAAATATTACCTTTTCACAAAAACCTTCGGCAAAAAAGGTTACTGGATGGGAAACTTCCCTTATGTGGATCTGCTCTACAAAGGCGTTACCCAAAAATTTCTGGAGATTACCATGAAAGGCTACGAGAAATACAACAAGGCCGATTTTGGGAACACCCTTCCCGGCATCTTTACGGATGAACCCAATCTGGAAGCTGCACTCGGCTCAAGAAACTCCTTCAGATGGACCCCTGATCTTTATGATGAATTCCAAAAACGCTGGGGTTACGATCTAAAAACCAACCTGCCTTCCCTTGTGGATGAAACCGGCAACTGGAAGAAGGTGCGCCATGACTATTATACCATCCTGCTGGAGATGTTTATCGACCGCTGGGCCAAACCCTACAGCAAATATTGTGAGGAGAATCATCTTGCCTGGACAGGTCATTATTGGGAACACGGATGGCCCAAACCGACAGACGGTATGGATGAAGCAGCTTTTTACATCTACCATCAGCAACCCGGAGTTGACATGCTCGGAAATACCTACACTCCCGGCGGCCTCGGAGGTCAGTTTGGGAATACAAGAGCCCTCCGCGAACTTCACAGCGCTGCCAATCAGGGCGGGCACAATCGTACTTTAAGTGAAACCTATGGAGGTGCAGGGTGGGAGATTAATTTCGCCAATTTAAAAAGACTCGTTGACTGGGAAGTAGTTTTGGGTGTCAATTTTGTCAACCAACACCTCTCCTATTTCACCATGAAAGGCGTTCGGAAATTTGATTACCCACCGAGTTTTTCCTACCACGAACCCTGGTGGGACAATTACAAGCCGATGGGCGACTACATTGGCCGCATCTCAATGGCCATGTCTTCCGGCGAACAAATCAACCGGACAGTGGTACTTCAACCCAACACCACGGCCTGGAGCTACTTCTCGCGAAAAGTTCAAAATGCCACCATCGACACCATCCAGAACGACTTCAAGCGATTTATCTATCAACTCGAAAGAGCTCATTTCGAATATGACCTTGGTTCTGAATTCGTTCTGCACACCATCGGGTCAGTCAACAAAGGGCAGATGATTATTGGCAAACGTTCCTACAATCTGGTGGTGATACCGGCAACCATGGAGAATATCGAACAGGGAACCTACAAGTTGTTGAAAGATTATCTTCTGCAAGGCGGAAGAATCCTCTCGTTCACCAAAAACTTACCAAGAGTGGATGGTGTAGATAGCAAGATGGTCAGCGAACTGATGACCTCCTTTTCCAAACAATGGACTTTCGTCGCGACAACAGGAGATGACAAGGTCAGGTCTTCGATGGCGGATCCCGATTTTGACATAACGGAATCTCTTCCTGTGGCAGGCGAACTCTATCACCAGCGCAGAATCCTCAAGGATGGAGAATTGCTCTTTTTCGTGAACACAGATACTGCTCAAACGGTTTCAGCCACGATTACCGGAAATGGAAAGAGCCTGATACAAATGGATCCGGCAACAGGAAAAAGTGTCCTTGTTCCTGTTAAATCCGAAAACGGACAAATCACTTTCGATATTGAACTGGCACCGATCGGAAGCGCCATCTATTATCTGACCAAATCGAACGCATCGGCACTCGCTGCGGCAGATATTGCCTCCTCAGCTCCAACTGCAGCAGAGAACGGAGCCTATATTGAAACGACGGTAAGCGAAAAGACTGAAACGACGGTCAGTCAGGAAGCAGACAATGTGCTGGTGCTCGACTATGTGGATTTGAAAGGCCGGAAACTCGACCTGAAGGAGACCCATTTCATGAAAGCCATGCATGCCTTGTTCGATAGCAGCGGTTTCAAAATGGGCAATCCCTGGCAGCACAAGATTCAATACAAACAAGACTATATGGCCCTTGACACCTTCCGTACAGGTTCCGGATTTGAAGTTTCCTATCATTTCAATGTGGCAGCCAACGCTGACCTTACCTCATTATCCGGCATCGATATCGTGGCAGAACGTCCTGAAATCTGGGATGTCTACCTGAACGGGGAGAAACTGACCAAATCCGACAAATGGTGGATCGATCGTGAATTCTTTCGTTTCCCTGCCGGAAATCATCTCAGGGCAGGCGCCAACACGATTACCCTGAAGGCGGGCAAAATGTCGGTCCATGCTGAAATAATGCCAGCCTACGTGGTTGGTCGTTTCAAACTGAGCCCTCTCAAAAAGGGATTTGAACTGACCAATGGTGCTATCCAGACACTGGGCTCCTGGAAAACCCAGGGATATCCATTTTATGCGCAGAAAGTTCTTTATAACCAAAAATACCGGACACTTCAAAATGGAAAGTCATACAAGATCAAACTGAATCACTGGAATGGCACCATGGCTGTTGTATGGCTCAACGGTGAAAAAGCAGGAATGATCATGACTCCGCCTTACGAGTTTGAACTACCTGCACTCAAAACGGGTGAAAATACGTTGGGAATTGAAGTGATTGGAAGCCTAAAAAGTACATTTGGGTTCTTCTACAAAAGCGCTGCCGGGAAATGGATTATCGGTCCGGGTGATTTTGATACTGCTCCTCCTTCGCTGCCCTCAGCCGGCGACTATATTCTGCCTGATTACGGGTTGTTTGAACCTTTCAGCCTCATTTCACTGAATTAATGGCGGCATCCCGTATCTTCATTTGTAACTGATTCCTGCTTTGCAATAGCCTATTTTTCGCAAAGCAGAGTGTCATGCAGGTTTTAAGCAAATTATTTCAATACCTTGATTGATTGCAATTTAAATCGATATTAATAGATGAAATTTAGCCTGGCCCTTCTGCTGATTTCTATCGTTGGTTCGACTTTTGGTCAGAAAATGGTCTCTCCTGAAACCATGCAAAGGGTGTACGAAACCATAAAAACCCCTTACAAATTCGGGTTGGTGGTGGCACCTGAAAACGACCATCAAAAGACAGATAGTCCGACTGTTTTCAGATACGGGCACAAATGGTACATGACCTACATTGTTTTTGATGGCCAAAAAGGGAATGAGGGCAGGGGATACGAAACCTGGCTGTCTGAAAGCACCGACCTGCTACAATGGAAAACACTGGGTAAAATTCTCTCCTTCTCAGATTCTTCCCACTGGGACTGCAATCAAAAGGCGGGATACGTTGCCCTGGTCGATCCTGCATGGAACGGCAAACAAAAAGTGTCCCGCTTCAAGGGTCAATACTGGATTTCTTACATCGGCGGTGGATCAAAAGGGTACGAGACACCTCCTATCAGCATTGGCATCGCATCGACCAACCAGAAAATAAACAAGGTTCAGGAATGGAAAACCCATCCCGGCCCGGTGCTCGCCTCCGCCGACGGTGATGCTTCCTGGTGGGACAATCGTGTGTTGTATAAAAGTTCGGTCATCTGGGATCGCAGCAAGACGCTGGGCCATCGGTTTGTGATGTTTTACAATGCCAAAGGTGTAAAATCCGATTCCTCTCAATCAGCAGAAAGAATAGGCATTGCCCTATCGGATGACATGCTTCATTGGAAAAGATACGGATTGAAACCTGTGCTGGATCACCATGCCGGCATCACTGGAGATGCCCAGATCAGAAAAATGGGCGATTTATGGATCATGTTCTATTTTGGGGCTTTCTGGAAAAACAAGGGTGGCGCCTTCAACCGGTTCGCCTGTTCGTACGACCTGGTTCACTGGACAGACTGGACAGGGAATGACCTGGTTTCTCCTTCTGAATCCTATGATAACCTCTATGCCCACAAATCATGGGTCGTCAACTACAGGGGTGTCATTTACCACTTCTATTGCGCCGTGAACAAGAAGGATCAGCGAGGAATAGCCGTTGCCACTTCCAAAGATCTTGGAAAAAGCCAACTGACTTTTTGATCTGACAGTAAAAAGAAGGGAGAAATTCAAGCATTTCACACTGAAAAAAACCGGAAATATCAATTTCCGACACAATTGACAGGCAGAAATAATCCGATGAGGATCATTAAGGATAAGAATATCTATAACTCGAAGATTCTGATTCCGGTGTTTAGGGTATACTTCCGGCAGGGTCACGCAAAGCGCGCAAAGAAAAAAGTGCGACAATATTATTTGTTCATGGCTAAAAAAAGTAAATTCGTAAAATACAGAACAATGTGTTCCATGCTAACTTCCCGAAAAATCAGATAACTATGCAAAAATTTAGCCTGTTGTTATTCCTTTTGGCACTATTCTGCACTTCCTGCGATTTTTTTGTGAATGGGAAATCATCCGTAGCCGAAAAAGGCTGGAAGGAACAGCTGAATGATGAACTTCCGCTTCTTGGTCACCGAAACTGGATTCTGGTGGTTGACAAAGCCTTTCCGGCACAGACAGCCTCGGGAATCAAGGTGATTAATACCGGAGAATCCCTGCAGGACGTGTTGCAATTTACACTTCAGAAGATCGACAGGTCGCTGCATGTGAAGCCGATCATCTTTACGGACAAAGAGCTGGAGTACATTACTCCTGCAATGGTCTCCTACATTGGCGATTACAAAAAACAGCTTCAGAAAACCCTCAACGGAGTGGAACCGCAAACCCTATTACATGATTCAGTCTTTGTGAAGATCGACAAGGCCTCCAAACTTTTCAAAGTGATTGTCCTGAAAACAGAAGAAGTCATTCCCTACTCCTCCGTATTCCTACAGCTTGACTGCAGATACTGGTCGCCTGAACAGGAACGGGCATTGCGGGAGTTGATGAAGAAATAAAGAACAAAGAGAGGACGAGGCCGGGAAACGAACCGCTTGTTTACCTTGTCAGCGGTTAGTTCCAAGGTATTCCGGCAATGCCTGCATCAGGGTACCCGGCTCAATCTGCAGGACCTTCATCCCCAATAAACTGGCAGCGTCGGTGTTGACTTTCAGATCATCCACAAAAAGGGTGTGCGATGCAGCAATGGAAGCATCTTCCATCACCTTCAAATAGGCCTTCGGATTGGGTTTTCTGTATCCGATTTCATGCGAATAAAATGTCTTTTCAAACAACTCGTCGAGCGGATAGCCATATTCCTCAAAGAAAATATTCCGGAACCGTTTCAGGTGAATGGCATTGGTGTTACTCAGGAGATACAGGTGATAGGAAGATTTGAGTTTGATGAGGAAATCGGCTATTCCTGGAAGGAAATCTATCAGCATCACGTTCCAGGCGCAATCAATATCGTGGTCTGTAGGTTTTCCGGGAAGCATTTTCCTGATGTTTTCCCTGAATTGGGAATCGCTAGAGTCTCCGGTCTCCAGATTGTGGAATACCTTGAGCCTGTCTTCCGGACTTTCATTTTCATCCTCCTCTTTCCAGCCCAGAAGGGCAAAAGCCTGAATAGTTAGCTGCAAATCAATGCGGAGTAGCACCCCGCCAAGGTCAAACAAGATATTTTCGATCATTCAAATTGACTAAAATAAACCAAGCTTCCGGAGTTAAAATGTTGATATCCGGTCTTCTGTCTGATTTTTATTTTTTCGGCTCTTTCCACTCACCATTGTCCTTGATGAGTTTCTTCAGCTCCTCAACGGCGTGTTCTGCAGCCACGTGCCGCTGAATCAGCTTCTGGCCCTTGTAAAGATTGATTCTTCCTTTCCCCGAACCAACGTAACCGTAATCAATATCTCCCATTTCACCCGGACCGTTAACCACACATCCCATCACTCCAATTTTGAGATTTTTAAGATGGCTGAAATTTCTTTTGATTTCAGCGACCGTTTCACGCAGGTCAAAAAGGGTTCGTCCGCATCCCGGACAGGAAATAAATTCAGTTTTCGTCACCCGCATGCGGCTGGCCTGAAGAATACCGAAAGACAAATTCTTCAGCTCGTTGTAACCGATATTTCCTTCATTGGAAAGCAGGATTCCATCGCCATAACCGTCGATGAATAATCCGCCCAAATCGGTGCAGGATTTGAGCAACAGTGATTCGTAGTCGTTTTTCAGGTAGGTGCGGTGAAGGATCACAGGAATTTTGCAGATGTGGGCATCGAGTTCCATGAAAAAAGCCCTCATCTCAGCAAAACTATTGAGGTTATTGCTCTCCATGATCAATACCATCTTACGTTCCCTTTTCAGTTTTTCGATGGTTTCAGGATTCTGTTCCTTGAAACGGTCATATTCAGCCTTATGCACGCGAACAAACCGCATCTGATTGGAATAGAAGTCATTATAGAGATATTCCTCCAGAGTTAAAATCGGATATTCCTTGCCGGAACGGTCGATGATCTGTTTTCCGTCGTAATAATAATCGGGTTCAGTACCTGAACTGATGGTTTTGATCTCGTCCAGCCGGTAATTGTTCAGGTCGGCCACAACAATCACCGCATTTTTCCCTCCAATGTCATTGACGGGACGGTTAGAACGCCGCTCATATTCGAAAGGATTGGTCTGTGCTACCAGCGGAGCCGTAATTGGCTGGTGTTTTTCGCGGTCGCGGAAGATATCTACCAGTTTAAGGGCAAAAGGTATCTCCTCGGCTGGATCCTCCGTTAGGGAAACCCGCACCGTATCACCGATTCCATCGGCAAACAAGGCGCCCGATCCTACCGCAGACTTGATGCGGCCGTCTTCGCCTTCACCGGCTTCGGTCACACCAATATGAAATGGATAATCCATCTCTTCGAACCTCATCCGGTATTTCATCAGCCTGACGGTATACACCATCAACCGGGTGTTGCTCGACTTGATGGAGATCACAATATTGTGATAATCCTCAGTTTTGCATATTCGGAGGAATTCCATCACTGACTCAACGATTCCAGCGGGCGTATCTCCATATCTGCTCATGATCCGGTCGGACAATGAGCCCTGGTTGGCTCCGATCCGCAAGGCGGTTCCCCGTTCCTTGCAAGCGCGGATGAAGGGAACAAAACGCTCCTCAATTTTTTTCAGCTCCTGCCTGTACTCTTCATCCGTATAATTGACTGTCACAAAAACAGCCCTTTTGTCGTAGAAATTTCCCGGATTGATCCTGACTTTTTCTACATGCTGGATCGCTATTTCGGCTGCAGCCGGATTAAAGTGAATGTCTGCGCAAAGCGGCTGATAGTAACCCCTGAGGTTGAGTTCACTCCTTATGTTTTTGAGATTTTCGGCTTCGCGAATTCCCTGAACGGTAACCCTGACGAGATCAGCACCCGAATCAATAATTCTGATGATCTGATTGACCGTTGCTTCTGTATCATTGGTATCGGTGTCAGTCATCGATTGAATCAGAACGCGCTGGCAAGAGCCCATACAAATAGCACCAATTTTGACCGGAGAGGTCTCCTGGCGTTTGTACTGCAATAAATTATCGATATAATTAAAACCCTGATTCATCTGTTAATAATTTGGCTTTCAATTGCCAGATGGAATAGAAGATCTGCAAACCAATTTGCCTCCGGATAATTTTCACCACTATTGGTGATAATCAAATCGTGGCGATTTCATCTTTCCCATTTACTTTGACAAATTTATCCTTTTATTTTGAATAAATTTGATCCAAAATATTTACACCATGTCCGTCATCGTAGAAGAAGTTGCTAAATCTTACGGTAGTCAGCCTGCCCTTGAAAATGTTTCATTTTCAGTTGATTCCGGCACTGTTTTGGGAATTCTGGGACCTAATGGCGCAGGTAAATCGACGCTTCTGAAAATCATCGCCGGATACCTCCGTCCAACTTCCGGTTTAGTGAAAATCAATGATGTAGTTGCAGATCCTGATCATCTTGCCTTCAAAAGGATGATCGGTTATCTGCCCGAAAACAATCCGCTTTATACCGATCTGTATGTGAGAGAGTACCTCAGGCTGGTTGCCGGACTCTACAAGATCCCGAACAAGAACAAAAGGCTGGATGAAATCATTGAACTAACAGGACTGGGTACTGAAATCCACAAAAAAATCGGAGCCTTGTCAAAGGGTTACCGACAAAGGGTCGGACTTGCACAAGCATTGGTACACGATCCTTCTCTTCTGATCCTCGACGAACCCACATCCGGACTGGATCCGGCACAACTGATCGAGATCAGGCAGTTGATCCGAAACATCTCCGGCAACAAAACGGTTCTGTTCTCCACGCATATCATGCAGGAGGTAGAGGCCGTTTGCGACCGCGTCCTGATTCTGAACCAGGGGAAGGTCGTTGCGCTGGAAACTCCCGACAAGATCAAGAAACTCTCCTCACAACAAATTCGCAAAGTTACCGTGGAGTTTTCGGAACCGGCAACCCTCAAAATCTTTGGATCAATCAGCGGCGTGATTAAAACCGAGCAACTATCAGGCAATAAATTTATTGTCTATGGATCAACCGGAGATCTTAGGCCGGAACTGTTCAGACTTGCGGTAAAAAACAACCTTACACTCCTCACCTTGCACGAGCAGGAATCAAGCATGGAAAACAGTTTCCTGGAACTCATCAAATGAGTGAACGCAGCGAACCTGATCAACCAAAGTGACAGTTCGCTGAATATCCCTTAAATTCGGTTTTTTGAGATACTTCTTTAACTTTGTTCTCAGGTATTCGTTCATCATTTATATGAAATGAATAGGATTGGAAATCGCCAACCTCAATGACAAAAACAAGATGCGAATTCAAATTTGCCAACTATAAAAAAAATTGATTAACGTATGAA
>JBAXUL010000281.1:0-1513 GCA_037129695.1 Prolixibacteraceae bacterium | reverse complement strand
TGCTTTTCTCTCAACTCTCAGCTCTATTTTAGCCGTGCATGATGAACAAATCTCCAGAGTCCTTCACTTTTGCCTTTTGCCTTTTTAAAGGTATTGTTTGGGTTCAACAAAATTCATGAAAAATAGGTTGTTGATTATGGGAAAAGTCAGTTAAAAACTATCTTTACCATCGAATCGATTAACTACGACATACCATGAACAAGGAAGAAATTTCAGCTTTAAAAAAGGAAGCCGAAAATCATCTGCTCAATGAACTACTCCCATTCTGGACTTCAAGGATGAAAGATGAAGTCAATGGAGGGTTCCTTACCCATTTTGATCAAAACGGAAATGATACCGGCGAAGATGAAAAATCACTGATCGCCCAAACCCGATGCATCTACACCATCGCTTCAGCCCACCGCGCAGGGTATGGAGATGGGAAACTTGCCGATTTAGCCAGACATGGGGTTGATTTTTTGATCAATAAGATGTGGGATCAGCAGCACGGAGGATTTTATTGGATGATGAACCGCAAAGGAGAGGTTAAAATTGACCAGAAAATTATTTACGGTCACAGCTTCGCCATCTATTGTTTGAGTGAATATACACTCGCCACCGGCGATCAACGCGGCAGAGTGTATGCAGAAAAGGTATTTGATCTACTCCAGAAATATTGCGCGGATACCAGACATGGCGGTTACTGGGAAATGTTTCACCGCGACTGGACCTTGTGCGGACCCGGGAGCCAGGGAGGTGACCGCAAAACGCTCGATGTACACATGCATCTGATGGAAGCATTTACAACCCTTTATGAATGCACAGGGCAGGAAGTTCACAAAAGAAAATTGCTTGAAGACATTGATCTTCTGCTGAACAAGATCATCCACCCAACCTACAAAACAGGTATTCCTCAGTTTTTTAAGGATTGGACCGTGGCGCCTCAGATCAAGTTCGATATTATCTGGGGATGGGATCGTTTCTCGGAAGAGGGTCAAAAAGGAAATGCCACCGATAATACCTGCTTTGGACACAATGCCGAATTCGCCTGGCTGTTGTTGCACGCACTTGAGATTCTGGAAATTAATCCAGAGGAATACAAGGATTTATTCAGGATCATATACGATCATACTGTCGACAATGGGATAGACACCGAATTTGGTGGTGTTTATGTGGAAGGGCCTCACTCAGGCGGCGTGTATGACAAGGAAAAAGAATTCTGGCAGCAGGCAGAAGTACTGATCGGGTTATTGGATGCCGTGATCCTTTTCAAGTCCGAAAAATACTGGGGCGCTTATCAAAATGTGCATCGTTTTGTGTACGATAAGGTAGTCAACAAAAGTGTGGGTGAATGGTATCCGTTGCTTTCCAGAAAAGGAGACCCAATCTGGACACACATGGGACATTCCTGGAAAATCAATTACCATACCGTGAGGGCAGCCATACAATCGATCCGGAGATTGCAGATATTATTAAAACAATGAGCCAATTGGGTCACTGACCGATGTATAACTATCGATTTCTAAATTACTAA
>JBAXUL010000280.1:0-1517 GCA_037129695.1 Prolixibacteraceae bacterium | reverse complement strand
GTGGTGCGATGTTGTTTTGTGAGAAAAACCGGAGTTGCCCATCCTTATAGCTGATCTCAATAACTATTGACCCATTGTGGATTCCGACACCGTGTTTAAAGCAATTTTCAGCAAGGGGCAAAAGAAGCAACGGTGCCACAAGGGTTTCGCCAAAGTCGCCTGTAATATTCAGGGAAATTTTTGTTGTCGATGGGTTGATCCGCTCTTTTTGCAACGCGAAATAGGTCATGATTATTTCGACTTCCTTTTCGAGCGGGATCAGGTCACTTGAAGTGTCGTAAAGTACATATCTCAAAAAATCAGACAATTGCAAAACAACATCCTTTGTCCGGTCATCGCCCTTTACCGCCATCGAATAAATTGTATTGAGGTTGTTGAAAAGAAAATGGGGATTGATCTGTTCCTTTAATGCCGACAATTCATGTTGTGTCTTTTCCTGTTTCCCGATCAGCATCATCCCATATTGGCCAAGAAGAAAAACGATTGTTGTGATGGCCATGTAGGCAGAAATAATGAGGATCAATTCCCAAATCCTAAACCACGAAATGTAAAAATAGCTTGGGAAAAGGAGGTCAATTCCATAATCGAACAGGGCAAAATTCATCACCCCGGAAACAATGGCAAGAATGATGGCGTAAAAGAAATAGATTCCCCATTTTCCGGTTGATAAATACTTGTTTACCAATAAATTAAAATTCAAATAAACTGCGGCTATGATCGTGATATGAAAAATAAGGACATAAATGAAATTATCTAGGAAATATCCCAAAAGGAGAGCGATCACAAGGTTATCTTCATTGGGGTGAAATATTCCAACGGCACAATAGGCCAATAATAGAACAAACAGGGCCGTAACAGTTCTTTTAATCCATATTTTTATATTCCTGACCAACCAGATAAATGGAAGGAAAAGTACAACCAGGATCACATTATTGAACAAAAATACATTGCCCCACGTTAGCTCCAATCCATCAAGGACATAACCAGATTCTACACCCCGGCTGAAAAATGAATTGAACAGATTGAAGGAGATGGCCCAAAACAGGATGTGCAGGATTGTGACCAGGTTTATTTTAATTCTTATCGATTTCATGGCAGATTAGTTTAAATGGTTTAACTCTAATTTGGCCTGTTGGTTATCCCAATTGATAAACCGGGGTTGGTCACCATACCTTTCAATCATAGTTGTAAGGTCTTCGCTGGAAGCGGTCAACATCAGCCTTTTTACTTCACTGACATAGTGGTAGTTCACCCGGACCCTCTTTTTTTCGATCATTTCTTTCATGCAATCTGCCCCTAACCATGATAACTTCATTTGCTGATTGACTACCGAAACCCGGGCTAAAGTATGTACCTCCATAAAACTGTTTGCAGCAAGCTTGCTTTTAAGCAAAGCATCCTTATTTCTCGGTGAAAAATCGGCATAAAGTGCTTTTTTTACGCGGAATAGCACTACCTTATAATCGTAACTTGTTGAATCAGAAATACGTGATAATTTGGCAACAAAGAAATTCTCG
>JBAXUL010000028.1:0-41747 GCA_037129695.1 Prolixibacteraceae bacterium | reverse complement strand
ATTATGGCATATATAAATCGAATAACCGACACAGAGCTTCAACGCAAATTACAATCAGCTGGAGCTGTACTGATTCGGGGAGCCAAAGCATGCGGAAAAACAGAATCTGCAAAGCAATTTGCAAAAAGTTTTTTGGAAGTTGATACCGACCCGCAAGTACCCCTGCTGATGGACACCTCACCGAACCGCCTTTTGCTTGGTAACCCGCCACGCCTGATAGACGAATGGCAGGAGCAGCCCAAACTCTGGAATCTTATCCGCCGCGAAGTCGACAAACGTGCTTTACCTGCACAATTCATTCTTACCGGCTCGACAAATCCTGACGAAACCGCAAAGAAACACTCCGGTGCAGGTAGGTTTACTACACTCGATATGCGCACGATGAGTTGGCAGGAATTGGGACATTCGTCAGGAAAAATCAGTTTGAAAGCACTTATGGAAGGTGGTAGGGTTGATATTTACGATGATGCAACTGATTTGGAATTTATCATTGAAAAAATTATAATAGGAGGTTTCCCCGGTCTGATAAAGAAAAGTATTACACAGGCTAGTGACATCAACCGTGCCTATATTGATTTGCTTGCCGAATTAGATATGAGCCGTGTTTCAAGTGTAAAACGCGACCCTGCCAAAGTACATAATCTACTTCGGTCGTTGGCAAGAAATACCGCCACAACCGTCGAAACTGTTTCGATAGAAACCGACATTTTTGAAAAAGACAGTGTCACCGTTTCACGCCCGACTATCTACGATTATCTCGATGCGCTCGAACGTCTGATGATTGTTGAAAATCAGCCCGCATGGAATACACATTTACGTTCTTCTGCCCTGCTCAGAAAAGCTCCTAAACGTCATTTTACAGATGTTTCGCTTGCCGTAGCCGCACTCGGTGCAAATAAAAAATCATTGCTTTCCGACCTGAAATTCACTGGCTTTCTTTTTGAGTCGCTTGCCACACACGAGCTTCGCGTTTATGCGCAGGCAAATGATGCAAAAGTGTATCATTACCGCGATTCTTCAAGTCTCGAAGTAGATGCAATCGTACAAAAATATTCCGGCGAATATGCTGCCTTTGAAATCAAACTCGGAACGGGGCAAATTGATGTTGCCGCCGCCAATCTATCCAAATTTGCCGCTGTGATTGATACAACAAAAGCACAGGCACCTCAATCTTTGAATATTGTTACAGGTACAGGAATAAGCTACACAAGGGCTGACGGAATTAATGTTATTTCACTTGCTTCACTTGGGTTTTAAATATTTAAAAATGAAAGCCCTCCATTGGCGTGGAGGCCTGCTTAAAACTTCCAGTATTTATACTTTTCAAATTATCCATTTTTACTGTTTTAATTAAGTGTAAACTTCAAAATAATGGTTCTACTCGCTCACAGAGGTTATATATCACAATAATTCATATAAAAATCTGAAATCTCAGTTCGAAGTGTACGAGCGGTTCTGAAAGGAAAGCTATATTTGCTTCAACGATTTTCAAACAGGCTTACACTTTAAACTACCCGAATGACAAATTTTGACAGCATTATTCTGGCCATCGTAGAAGGATTAACTGAATTCCTTCCCATCTCCTCCACAGGGCATATGATCATGGCTTCCAATGTGATGAAAATCTCAGGCGAATTTGTCAACACGTTTGAAATAGCCATTCAACTTGGTGCCATCATGGCCATCGTACTGATGTATGCAAGGCGTTTTCTGCAGAGTTTCACCATTTATCTGAAGCTGGGAGTTGCCTTCATTCCTACCGGGATTGTCGGTTTTCTGGCTTATAAAACCATCAAATTGTACCTTTTCAATCCCTACGTGGTAGGTGTTGCGTTGGTGATTGGAGGGATTTTTCTGGTGCTTATTGATAAAAAAGTAGTGACCCAACAGAGCAAGACGCTGGATCTGGAATCTATTTCCTACCGCAGGTCATTTCTGATCGGTCTGATTCAGTGCATCTCCATGATTCCGGGTGTATCAAGGGCTGCTGCAACCATTATCGGTGGCGTTTTCAACGGACTGGACAAAAAACAAGCAATGGAGTTCTCTTTTCTTCTGGCAGTTCCCACCATGTTTGCCGCCACAGGTTATGAACTGATCAAAACCCCGATCACCTTCTCTTCGCAGGAATACACCATGCTTGCCATCGGTTTGGTTGTCGCATTTTTCACCGCCTGGGCAGCCGTGAAGGTCTTCATCAAACTGGTGGAGAACTACGGTTTCCAATATTTCGGATATTACCGGATAGCGATTGGATTGCTATTTTTGCTGTTTATCAGATTCTAGGGCATGCAGCAGTTTGCTTTCCGAACTTTCTGAATGCAAATTCATACTCAAACAATGAAGCTACTATTAACAACTTTTCTGCTTCTCTTTTATGCCAGCTCCTCCCTCTCAGGAGAGGAGACAAAATCCTGGCTGGTAATAATTTCGGTAGCTCCAGAGTTGCAAAAGTCCTTCAACCAAGGAGGTCGGTTGTTGATCCGGTTCTCCGGTCAAAATCAAAAAGAACCCCGTCAGAGTGCAGACTTCACGGTAGGTTTTACTCCAAAAAAATGGGATGGCAACCACTCTTTTGTACTCGATTCAAAGCAACCAGAGATGCTTGCCAGCGGCACATTTCCCGCATCTGACCTGATCTATTGTCAGGTTGATTACAAAAACAACCCCGATGATGCCCAGGACAATGCACCCGGAAACTGGTTCAGTACCATTGATTCGCTGGCAAAACCTGCAAAGACAAACTTCACGGTTACCCTGAACAAGGTCATTCCCCAGGAACCAATTTCGGATCACCAATTTGTCAAAACCATCGAAATTCAGAGCATGTTGTTGTCCGAATTTTCAGGGCATCCCAGGTTTCTGAAGGCATCCATGTTGCTGCCCTCCACTTTTTTTGACCATCCTGATCAAAGCTTCCCCGTCTGTTACCGGGCTCCCGGACTGAACGGACGGTACACCTTCGTCAACAATAAACTGAAGGACAAGGAATTTATGGATTGGTGGTTCTCGGGGAAGGCTCCTCAGGTGATCTATGTTTTTCTGGATTCCCGCGGTCCTTTCGGGGATACCTACCAGGTAGATTCCGAAAACAACGGCCCTTGCGGGAAAGCCCTTACCGAAGAGTTGATACCGGCCATCGAAAAGATGGTGCATTACAATCCCTCGTCACACACTCGATACCTAGCAGGATTGTCGACAGGGGGATGGGTGGCCCTCGGTCTGCAGATTTTTTACCCCGATTTCTTCGACGGAACCTGGTCTTACAGTCCGGATCCCGTCGAATTTGGGCACTATGGGTTAATCAACATCTACAGTGACGAGACCATCTTCTACAACCGTTATGGATTCCCGCAACCCGGTGTCCGCACGGTTTACGGAGAGCCTACCCGTGCCATGAAAGACTGGATCAAAGGGGAAAGCACGGGCAGCCGGTCGGGTAATTACCTCGTTTCGGGCGGCCAGTTCGGCGCCTACAATGCCGTGTTTGGTCCGAAAGGCAACGATGGACTACCCTCTTTGATGTTTGATCCTTTAACCGGGAAGATCGATCACGAAATTGCCAGGCAATGGGAAAAATATGACCTGAAGAAAGTACTGGAAAAAAACTGGAGTACGCTCGGACCCAAACTTCAGGGTAAAATCTGGATCTGGACCGGTGACATGGATGACCTCTATTCCAATGTGGCCACAAGGTTTATGAAGATGTTTCTCGACAAAACGGAAAACCCAAAATCAGACGCAATAATCAATTTCACGCCCATGGCCGGACATTGCGAAGAGTTCAGCGACGATGATGTGATCATGATGGTGGGGAAAAAGGCGGCAGAGAAGAAGTAGGAAAGACGAGCGGACGAGCGGAGGGGGATATAAAAAACTGAAAGTAATAAAGATAATTAACTATAATTCTGATTGTTATGAAGATTGTATTGACTGTTTGCAGTTTGTTGGTTTATGTATTGACTTTTGCACAAAATGCTCCTGATGCACAGAGATTCAGGGCACCTTCGGTTCCACTCGTCACGCACGACCCCTATTTCAGCATCTGGTCGCCGGGTAATAACCTGAACGATTGCGAAACCGTTCACTGGACGGGGAAAACCCAGCCATTGCATGCCATCGTAAGAATCGACGGAAACAGTTACCGGGTCATGGGCAGCCAGCCATCCGAACTGGAACCGATCCAACAAACCGGTGTGGAGATTTTCCCTACCAGAACAATTTATCGATTTCAAAACAATTTGGTTTCGCTTGATATGACGTTCGTCACACCTGCCCTGCCATCCGACCTGGATATTTTATCAAGGCCGGTCACCTATATCAACTGGGACATCCGTTCACTTGATGGAAAGGAGCATTCAGTGCAGCTCTATTTTGACTGTGGTGGCGAGATTGCGGTGAATACTCCTGACCAGACTGTAAACTGGAGTGCACCCGTTGTCAACGGATTGAGTACACTGAAGCTGGGCAGTTCTGAGCAGGCGGTTCTCGCTAAAAAAGGAGATGATCTGAGAATTGACTGGGGGTTTGCCTGGCTGGCTATTCCTGAAAATCAAAAAGCAAGCATGCTGGTTGGAGAAAGAAAAAAATTGTTCTCCGGCTTTGTTCAGAATGGTACTTTGCAGGCAACAACTGATCTGGTTCAGCCCCGCAAAGTCAGCGAAGGAAAAGTAACCATGGCCTCCTCGTGGGATCTCGGGAAAGTCGGAAACAAAAAAGTATCCTCTTTAGCCCTCCTGGCCTATGATGATGTATTCAGTATCCTCTATTTTGAGTCCAAACTTCATGCCTACTGGAAACGGAATGGAACAACCATTGAACAACTACTTCCACTCGCCCTTCATGATTTTCCAAAACTGTCGGCACAATGTGTTGCATTCGACAAGGAACTGACCAAAGATCTGGCCAATGCAGGAGGATCCAAATATGCAACCATGACCTCACTGGTATACCGTCAGTGTCTGGCTGCCCACAAACTGGTTGCCGATGAGAATGGTCAGCCACTGGTCTTTGCCAAAGAAAATTTCAGCAACGGATGCATCGCCACAGTCGACGTGATCTATCCGGCCTCTCCGTTCTTCTTCCTATTTAGTCCGGCCCTGACCAAGGCCATGCTGCAACCCATTTTTGCCTACTCCAGATCTGCCCGTTGGAAATTTCCTTTTGCTCCGCACGATCTGGGTACTTATCCTTTTGCTACCGGTCAGGCATATGGTGGAGGGGAAAAAACGGAGGAAAACCAGATGCCTGTTGAAGAGACCGGTAATATGGTGATCATGACTGCCGTTCTGGCGAAGATGGAGGGCAATGCCGACTTCGCGAAGGAGAACTGGCCTGTACTTGAAAAATGGTGTGAATATCTGCTCGCCAAAGGATTTGATCCGGAAAATCAGTTGTGTACCGATGACTTTGCCGGACATCTGGCTCACAACATCAACCTGTCGGCCAAAGCGATAGAAGCATTGGGCTGTTACTCCCTGCTGTGCGAAATGACAGGCCGGAAGGAAAAGGCGGTCGAAATTCGTAAAAAAGCGGAAATGATGGCGGCCGAGTGGATCAAACAAGCCGGAGAAGGTGACCACACAAAGCTGGCTTACGACCGTCCGGGTACGTGGAGTCAGAAATACAACCTCGTATGGGACAAATTACTTGGATTGAACCTATTCCCAAAGGAAGTCCTTCAGAAAGAGATCGCCTATTACCAAAAAATACAGTCCGCCTACGGATTGCCTCTTGACAACCGCCAACGTTACACGAAAAACGACTGGATCACCTGGACGGCAACCATGGCGGATTCCAAAGAGGGATTTCAGGCAATTTTTGATCCGGTGTGGAAGTTTGCCAATGCCACGCCTCAAAGAGTACCTGTTTCCGACTGGTACATCATCGATAATGCCTACATGGTTGGATTTCAGGCAAGATCAGTGGTTGGTGGGTTTTTTATCAAAATGCTTTCAGATCAAAAAATCTGGAACAAATGGATAAAAAATGGCACCAATGTATCAGGTTCTTGGGCGCCCCTGAAATTTCAATAACCAGCTTTTGAATAGGTCTGCAAATACTTTGAAACTATAATCTCATACACAGATTTAGCACAAAACTCCTGCTTTTTTGCTAAATTTGTGCATGAAATCAACAGTCTGGACAAACAGCAACCATGATTAACCGAAATTTCAAAAATGACGAAGAGGCTCTTTTGAAATTGGCGGAAGGCGATTTGGTGGCTTATCGTTACCTGTTTGACAGTCATTTCACAGACCTATGCAACTTTCTTCGTATTTATCTGCATTCCAAGGAGTTTTCAGAGGAAATTGCGCTTGAGCTTTTCGAATATGTTTGGGAAAAGCGCGAACAACTTCAAATCAGGGCTTCTTTCAAATCGTTTCTCTTTTCTTCGGCCAAAAACCGGGCCATCAGCCATTACCGCAAGGAGCACAGAGCCGTTTTCAATACTTCGGAATTAACAGAACAGATGGTTTTGGTGGAAACAGATTCGCAGTATTTCATGGAAGCCGACGAGCTTCGTGCATGCATCGAAATGGCCATTAATAAACTCCCTGAAAAAAGCAGGCAAATTTATTTAATGGCCCGGGAAGAAGATTTGTCGCACAAGGAGATTGCTGCCAAACTAGGCATCACTCCAAAAACAGTAGAAAACCATGTTGGAATTGCCTTGCGAAAGCTGCGGGAAACGCTCAATCCCTATTACCAACAAATATTTATGGGCTGGTTGCTTGCTTACTTGCTTAAGTAAACTATTTCTGCTAATTTTAGTGTAACTAAATTTACACCACCGCATTTTCTCCTTTTAAAAAAAAATCATCATTGATTGAGGGATTTCGAATCCTGATTCGACTTGTATTTAACAAGGAAAAAAATGGAGAACCAGAACATACCGTGGGAAGCTATTGCCGCCAGGTTGAAAAACGAGGCGCTCGAAGATGAAATGAGGCAAATTCAGGAATGGCTTGATTTGTCGCCTGAAAATCCTGTGATCATGAGTGAGATCATGAACATCTGGTCTGTTACCAAAGGGCAACCGGAATATTACCAGCCGGATTTGACCTACAACTGGAACAAGCTGATCCAAAAGATCAATCAACAACCCGGGAGAAAGAATTCACTGATTCTCTTATACCGCCTGGTCGCTGCAGCTGCAGTACTCATTGTAGTTTTTATTGCCGGCATTACCCTGAGCGATAGGTTTGTATCGTATTCAAAAGCAATCACCTACTCCAAAATCATTTCCCCGAAAGGAAATAAAACCCAGATTATTTTACCTGACAGCAGCAAAGTATGGCTCAATTCGGGGGCAGAATTATGGTATCCATCCGATTACACCGCCACGAACAGGGAGGTCTGGATGAAAGGTGAGTGTTACTTTCAAATAGAGAAAGATCCTGCACACCCTTTTATCGTGCATGGAAGCAAACTGCAGCTGAAGGTTATGGGTACCTGCTTTAATGTCAAGGAGGATGAAAATCTGGATATGACTGATGTGACGCTGGTCAACGGTAAAGTAAAGGTGCTTGATCTTAATCAGGAAACCATCTCCGATTTGATTCCCGGCCAGCAATTGGTTTACAGAAAAGGCCTTTCTGTGGTTAAGAAGGCAGAGAATATGGAGGCACTCACTTCATGGGTCAACAACATTTTAATCTTTGATAATGAGCCATTCAGTGAGGTGGTCAGCTACCTGAATGTGTGGTATGGAGTCAATATCAAGTTCGACCGTACCCTTTACGATCAACATAAATATACCTTTAAGGTTAAAACCGAAAGTTTGCGGGAAGTTCTGGAACTAATTACCATCATCACCCCTATCAACTATACCATTGAAGGAGATCAGATAACTATTAAATACAAATCAAAAATGTAATACTACGTAACAAAAAAAACAGGAAGTGTTCGAGACTCCCTGTTTCCAAATTAGTTTATTGTTGAACAGAATTAATATGCAGAGAGATTCGCCAAAATGACCGGCATATAAATTCAAAAACTAAATCATGTAAAATTATGAAAAAAAACTCATTGCCTTCGTACCAGCGAAACCCATTGGTACAAAAAATTCTCTTAACTATGCGACTAACACTGTTTTTGCTGGTTTTGAATATTCTGAATGCCTATTCTGCCAGCTATGCTCAAAAAGCCAAACTGAATCTTAATATTCAGAACGGACAGGTAAAAGATGTTCTGGCTGAAATTGAAAACCAGAGCGAATTCTTTTTCATGTACGACAACAACCAGGTCAATGTGGAGCGAAAGGTAAGCGTGGAGGCAAAATCCGAAAGCATTGATCAGGTTCTTCAAAAAATGTTTGAGGGCACAGATATCAATTTCAGGGTTGTCAATCGTCAGATTGTTCTTTTCCCGGAAACCTCAGGCGGAGTTTCTTCCCAACAGCGAGGAAAAGTGAAGGGAAAAGTATCGGATAATACAGGAGCCCCATTACCTGGTGTTACTGTATCCATACCAGGAACGACCATTGGTGTCATCACGGACATGGATGGAAATTATTCACTGACAAATGTGCAGGGAAGTACCAAATTGCGGTTTTCATTTGTTGGGATGTCCTCGCAGGAAATTGCCGTTGGGAATAAGACAGTAATTAACATAACCATGGGACAAGAAACTGTTGGTATAGAAGAAATTGCTGTGATTGGTTATGGTACGGTTAAGAAAAGAGACCTAACCGGCGCTGTTACATCCATGACTTCAGCCGATATCGTCAGAACCAATCCGGCAAATGCAACCCTTGCGTTGCAGGGTCAGATGCCAGGAGTTGTCACCACCAAGGCCAGCAACTTACCGGGTCAGGCTTTCAGCATTGACATCCGCGGAGAAAATACGATAACAGGTGTTACTGAACCACTCGTAATTATTGACGGAGTTTTTGGTGGAAGGTTAAGAGACATCAACCCTGCAGACATCCAATCCATCGATGTATTAAAGGATGCTTCTTCAACAGCCATTTATGGTTCCAGGGGTGCCAACGGTGTGGTGATTATCACTTCAAAAAAAGGAGCTTCCGGCAAGGCTAAGTTCACACTGGATACCTATACTGGTATAAAGACACCCGCACATTTACCCCAATTGCAAACTGCCCAGCAGTTTCAAAAGAGCATGGTAACGGATGCAATTTTGAATCTTGGTTCACCGATAACATTTACCGCTAACGAGCAGCATGTTCTTGATACAAACGGGTCCATAAATTGGGTAAATGAACTGACGAAACCGAGTATGACAACAGGTACTACAGCTTCCGTATCGGGCGGATCTACTGGAACAACCTACAGATTTTCTGTCGGATATATCCAGGAAGATGGGAATATCCCTGGCAGTACTTTTAAGAAATACAGTCTGAACGGAACAGTAGACAGCAAAATTACTGATTGGCTGAGAGTCGGGGTCACGGGTTACCTCAACTACAGCACCAACCCGACTGGATCTTATGAAGCCCTCCGCTCAGCATTCCGTGTGCGACCAACAGGAACGATCATGTATTCTGATCTGGTAAATCCTGCGGACGGATACGATCTTACTCAGGGTGCTTCCCCAAAAGGATATGCCATATGGATGGGGATCAAAAATAACCAAGCCCTTAATCCTTTGGTCGAATCTGATCCTGACAACTACCAGTTTGAAGTAAAGGTGGCCAACCAGATGGGTAATGCTTTTGCAGAATTCACTTTAGCTAAAGGCCTTACATTTAAATCATCATTGTCTGCCTCTGTGATTGATCAACGCCAGGGTGATTACAGGGGAACATTAACCAAGGACCGACTTGGCAGTCAACTTCCCAGGGCTACCTATTCAACCATGGACAACCTAAGTTTTACCTTGGATAATCAGATCAATTACAACTATTCCAAGGGGAAACATAAGTTAGCCGCAACGATGCTTCAAAGTGCCTATAAAAATACTACTGAGACTTATTCAATTGCAGTTCAAAATCTTCCATATGCCTCTGTTTGGTACAATTTAGGTACTGCCGGAAATTCAAATATTACCGGTGTAGGCAGCAGCTACAAAATGAACAGTTTAGAGTCTTTCATGGGAAGGGTGAATTATACCTACAATGAAAAGTATCTTTTAACACTGACTGGTCGTGGTGACGGAGCCTCTCAATTGGCTGAAGGAAATAAATGGGCCTTCTTCCCATCCGGTGCCATAGCATGGCGTGCAGCGGATGAAAGTTTTATTAAAAATTTGCATCTTTTCTCCGACCTTAAATTAAGGCTTAGCTACGGTCAGGTAGGTAATTCGAATGTCTCTCCATACAGTACCCAGGCCTCCATTTTAAATACCATTTATAGTTATGATCAGGCTTTGGGCAACGGATTTGCCCCGGGAAACTTAGCAAACAAAGATTTGAAATGGGAACGAAGCCAGGAAGTAAACCTGGGTTTGAACCTGGGATTCTTTAAAAACAGAATCACTGCGGCTATTGAAATTTACAGCAAAAAAACAAAAGATCTTATTTTGCAGGAGAACCTGCCGACATCCACTGGTTTTAATTCAGTCGCTGCCAATGTTGGAGAAATTTCAAACAAAGGAGTTGAACTTCTTGTCAATACAACAAATATTGAGACGAAAGATTTCAGGTGGACAACATCGGTTAATTTTTCCAAAAACAAAAACCGTATTGAATCTTTAGCCAATGGAGTTTCATCAATTATTGGCAACTCGTTGTTTGTCGGTAAGCCTGTTAAATCATATTATGACTATAGGTTCGACGGAATATGGCAAATACCAGACAGTGTGACAGCCAAAGGTTATGGTCAGTTACCCGGCCAGGTAAGAGTCGTTGATACGAACAAAGACGGAGTAATCTCTTCATCAACGGGAAAAGATGACCGTCAGGTATTGGGAACCCAATTGCCTAATTACATCATGGGCATGACCAACAGGATTAACTACAAGGATTTTGATTTTTCCTTTCAGTTGTACTACCGCAACGGAACACTTTACAACAACAACTTGTTTGCAGGAACTATGGCTGATTATACCAATACGGGTTATAACCATATCGTACTTGATTACTGGACCAGAAAGAATCCTATCAATACAATGTATGGCGTCGGAATATCCCAGCCTTACAGAAGTGCCAGAAATTATGAAGATGCCAGTTTTTTAAGGGTATCTGACATAACTGCCGGCTATACCATGCCAAAAAGCGTGCTGAACAAACTGAAGATGGATAAACTCCGTGTCTTTGTTCAGGTTACCAACCCTTTTGTGTTTACCAAGTATCATGGACTTGATCCTGAGTACAACTCTAGTACCTATATCGATGATGTTCCGACCGTGATTTGTACATTAGGTGTTAACCTGGCTTTTTAAATACATTAAAATAACAATTTAAAAATAAATCTCATGAATATTTTTAAAAAATATAGCAAGGCTTTGATTTACATCTCATTGATTGTATTTATCGGAGCAGGGTGCAAACAGGGTTTCCTCAATGAAATTAACCCATCAAATAGGACTACCGACAATTACTATACAAATGCCGTTGGCTTTGAAAGCCTCGTGACATCTTGTTACCCATTACTCAGAGACATCACGCAACAAAGGGTACTGAATTATGTGGGTACTGATATATTTGCCAGCGGCGGCTGGGGTCAAGTCTATTATAACCAGCCAACTCCGCTAGGGAGTGCCTATGACCAGTATGATATCCGTTTAAATGCCTCTTTGGGCGAACTTCAGACACTTTGGGATATGCTGTACCGCGAAATTAACAGGTGCAACGCCGTGATTACCAGGGCTCCCGCGATCACTGACATGGTCCCGGCAGACAAAGATATCAGAATCGGCGAGGCTAAATTTCTGCGTTCCCTTGCCTATTTCTGGGCCGTTCAGACCTGGGGCGACATACCAATGCCACTTGTAGAAACTACCTCTGGCAGTCTTACTGTGACCAAAGCTTTGCAAAAGGAAATCTATGCACAAATTATTACCGACCTGACAGAGAGTGTTGCCAAATTACCTGCCAAGCAAAAAGACATCGGCCGTGCCACTCAGGGGGCCGCCAAGTTCTTATTGGCAAGGGTTTATCTGACTAGAGGCTGGAATTACAACAATGCCCTGGGTGGTACTTCAGCTGACTTTACAAGTGCCCTTCAATTGTGCGACCAGATCATCTCATCCGGACTCTATCCTTTGGAGACCAACTGGAATAACCTGTGGCCGTTGCACAACATCAATCCCAACAAGGAGACTGCCAGTGTGACAAGTTCTGTTGCCGTATGCAACAAAAGTGCCGAAGTTATTTTCGCCATCCAGTATGCCAATGCTGCAAGTTATCAGGGAGACCCCAGCGTAGGAACTACCACGCTTGGAAATAATATGCATGAGATGTTTTCAGGTGGTCCCAGTGGCGTCGCCCAACAAGCAAGGACACCCGCCTATAACAGGTGGTTACCTTCTCAAAACTGCACGTGGGCAGCTTACCGTCTCTTCGATCCCGATATGGATACAAGGTACAAAAGCACTTTTAACAATGTTTCATATGCCACCACATCCGGAACAATTTCGTTGGCAACCAACAAACCTTATGCTCCGAATATTTCCCTGAGTTTCGTTACAGGGGATACAACTGCTGTTGCAATGCCATGGAACGCCCCGGTAACTCTGCCTTCTCAGAGAGGACTTGATATTCAGGGCGGTACCAAGAAATATTCCGTGATCAACTGCAATGAGTATGTCGGACTTGGTTACATCACGGGCACAACTCCGATTATTGATGTAATGGCAGGTGGTGCTCCGATGGTATGGAAATTCTTTCAACCCGGAATCGCTTATGGTGACGGCTATTCGACCTTCAACGATCCGCTATTTCGTTCCGCTGAAGTATATTTAATGGCTGCAGAAGCCATTGTAAAAGGCGCTACAGGTGCGGTACTGGGTACTCCGGATGTCTATTACAATAAAATCCTTGACAGGGCACTTGGTTCAGCCAATGCAGGCAAATCCCCTATGAGGGCTACCAATCCTGAACTGGTCAATGATCCGCTATCCAATATTATTTCTTACAGGGCCACCGCAGCAAACATCACCGTTGACATGATCCTGGATGAACGTGCAAGGGAATTACTCGGCGAAGGAAACCAGCGGTGGTTTGACCTAAAAAGGACCAATACCTTGATTTCCAGATCGTCTAAATACAATCCATGGACAGCCTATGGAACCGGAGGAACCCCGCTTATCTCCGCCAAAAATCTTGTCAGGCCTATTCCTCAGGGAATGTTGGATAATTCAAATCCGCACATTGACCAAAATGCAGGTTATTAGAATTATAGAAAATTACTACTATTAAAAACTATCCTGGGGAAGAAGGTTCATTCCTTCTTCCCCTTTTTTCTATCCTAATTTATCCGCTATGCGGAAAGGTCAGATTAGAGCTATACCCAACTTCTTATTTTTATTAATGCACTGATTTGTATGTTATTACAAACTATTAATTTCCGCCTGGCGGAAACAGAATTGTAACATCAGACTACAACTAAAAGAATGAAAAAAATAGTTGCTTCCATTTTATTAATCCTTCTCTTAATCAGGCTAACAGAAGCCCAAACCATCCAACACATAACAAAATTTGCCAATGAAAATCATCCCGAAATAGGCTACTGGTTCATCTCTCCAAGCCTGTTGCCAGGTGATAATTATCTGCAGCACCTCGATACCATCGCTCAAAAATGTCCTTACACGTTGTTGTTCCTTACTGCCAGGGACGGAGCCAATTTTTACAATTACCCCCTGATGCATCCCGTTTTTCAGAAAATTGTGTCAGAAGCACACAAAAAAGGGTTGAAAGTTGGGTTGCAACTTTGGGGCAACTACAAGGATACAACTACCGTTGGATCCCAAAGGATGATTATCGAAAATGAGGTTCTGCTGGACCAGACAGGTAATGCAGCATTAACCATCAAAGCGAAATACGTCAGGTTTCCTGATCGTCTGCTCCACTCCGATCTATTCCTGGTTTATGCTTTCAGGAAAACTTCGGAAGGATTCTACGATCCAGCCACACTGAAGGACATTACTTCAAAATGCGAGGCAATTACTCCTGACAAGGAGACTGTGCAGGTCAGGATCAGGGGAGGCGAAAACGTGAAGGGTCTTACTGTCTGCATCATGACCCAGCAAACCTGCAGCCAGAGCAGCATGTGGGGAGATGTGGAGATCAACGGATTCGCAGAGGCCATGAAGGCCTATTCCGACATCCCCTTTGATGGATTCGCCCTCGATGAATATGGCAACAAGTATGTAGCCCGCGAGGCTGAACTGAAACCGGGAGAAGCTTTCAGGGGAAGATGGTATTCACCGGCCATGGCTGAAGCCTACAAGCGTTCCACCGGCCATTCCCTCGAACAAACACTCTTTGACGCCCGCTACGCCCCTGCCGGGAAGCCTGAAATCAGAATCAGCGCCATCAACGAGTACATGGATTTCATGCGCAAAGGAGCCTTGCGGGTGGAAACTGCTGTCAACCAGAAATCGAAGGAAATATTCGGGAAAAACATATTCAACGGCATCCACAACACCTACCACAACAGCCTGGTCAACGACGAAATCTGGGCCAACGGTATTGGTTGGTGGGATGCTCCCCGCGATTATGGCCAGACAGATGAGAGAACCCCGACTCCTACCCAAATGGGAATTGCCATGGGTCATACCAAAAATGCCATGTACAACCAGTTTTACGATGCCAATCTTGAACCTGTCCTGCTCAAAGCATTCAGTGATCTGCGCTGGGGTATCCGCACCCATTACCATGCCCTGAACGACAAGCGTCCGCTAAGATTTGACCTTGAATTTCCGGAAGCCATCGCAGGTATCAGCAAGATAGAGAATTGTGCCCGCCTGCTGAATAAATTCAATCCCTTGCTGCCAAAAATCAACCTGCTGGTCATCTTCGGAATGGATGCTTTGTGCAACTGGTATCCAAATGAGTCAGACAGAGGAATCTACGATATCAACGACAAAATGAAGGTGGAAGAAAAAGGATTGGAAATCTGGAATGCCGGATATCTCAATGCTGTGGTACCAACCGATCTGATCGTCAGCCAAAAATTGAGAATCGGGAAAGATGGCAAACCGGTCATGAACGGGCACACTTTTGATGCCGTACTCTTCCTGAATCCACAGTATGCCAAAGAACCCGTGCTGAAATTCCTTGAAGAGTACGAGGCAAAAGGTGGGAAATTGATGATCGAAGGTGCTGCGGACCACGATTTCAAAGCCAACGATATCTCCAAAAGGTTCAAGGCTATTCTTGACAAGGCAACCGTGAAAGGCTATTCTGTTGAAGCTCTCCCCAAACTTGGTATTCATAAGAACCTTTTACCGGACGGCTGTCAAAATGAGGACGGTTCCTATGTGTTTACAGATCGGACTTCCCTGATCAGTAATTCCCAGGCCACATTCAGCGTCAGCATCGACGGAGACCTGTACAAAGGCTCCTACAAGGGCATCGCCATCATCGCAGCAGAAAAAAAACGTGGAGTTTACAAATTCGCAGCAGCAGGATTGAAGGAACTCAGCCGGAATGGAGAGGTAATTCTATCCTTCCAAAATCCGGTCGACATTTTCATGACAAAATTGGATGGTCATACGAATTTGACCATCGCAGATCCTTATCATAAGGTAGTTCCACTTGTGAATAAATTGTAGTCGTGGGTAAACTCACTATACACTTTGTTCGCAACGTTTTTTCTATAACCGGTCGTCAGTAACAGATGGATCGGTAATAATGGTTGGCAAGTTCAATCCAAAGTTTCAGTAGAAGATGAAAAAGAATCAATTTCATTCGATCACCGGCCTGGCCGGATACCTCCCCCTGCTTGCATGGTCCGGCACAGGGTTCAGTGCGTATGCCGGGGGAAAGGTACCGGAGAAGCGACCCTACCGAATTAGACAGCCTGGGGGAAAAGGAGGCCGATCGTCTGAAAAAGATGACCGCCCAATATGAACGCTGGGAAAAGGAGGTGGGCGTTAATCCTGCCAAAATAAAATCTACCGAAGAATAATCATAAACCTGATGCTTAAATACGCTGCCTCCACGCTTTTATCACTCCTTGGTTTGTGGTTTTTCGGTCTCCGCCACTTTGGCGCAGGTCAAAAACCAGGAAAGAATGGAGCAGCGCATCTATCTGGATTCCAAAGAAGATTGTGCAGTCGTCGACTATGGCTGGAATGTGACATCAAAAAAATATCAATTGTCTGTAACCAATAAAAAAGTAAAGAAATGAAGACCAAATGGCTGATTTTATCCCTTGTCGCCAACCTGGCTGTCGGATTGACCAACCTCTATGGCGAATCTATCCTGAAGTACGGTGCTATGGCAGATGCGAAAACCAACAATGCGCCCTTCATACAGAAAGCCATTGATGAGGCTTCCAATTCCGGAGGAGGAAGGGTCACCATTCCTCCCGGGAATTTCCTGACGGGAACCCTTTTCCTGAAATCTGGGGTGGATCTTCACCTCGAGGCAGGAGCCTGCCTGCTGGGATCCGACAAAGTGAACGATTATTCAGGCACCGGCATGCGCAGAGCGCTGATCATCGCTGCCAATCAAAAAAACATCTCCATCAGTGGTACCGGGGTCATCAATGGCCAGGGACAGGAGCTGATGCTCGATATCTTCCGGAAACTGCGCAGCGGGGAGCTGAAGAACGATACGCTCTGGCTGGTGAAAAGACCAGAGGCTGGTCGCGCCATGGTCCTTTTCTTCCACGAATGTACCGGCGTAAATGTGTCGGATGTTACACTCAAGAATGCCTCCAACTGGGTGCAGGATTACAACGGCTGCACCGATGTGGTAATCAACAGGATTACGGTTCAAAGTACTGCCTACTGGAACAACGACGGACTGGATGTGACGGATTCCAAAAATGTGAAGATTACCAACTGCTTCATCAATGCCTCGGATGATGGCATCTGCCTGAAATCCTCCAATCCGAAATCCCTCTGCGAAAACATCTTTATCGACAGTTGCACGGTGCGTTCCAGCGCCAATGGCTTTAAGCTTGGAACAGGCGGAACAGGCGGATTCAAAAATATCAAGGTCCGCAACCTCTACGTCTACGACACCTACCGCTCGGCCATTGCCATCGAATCTGTCGATGGCGGAATCTGCGAAAACATTGACATTCAAAATGTGATCGCCAAAAATACGGGAAATGCCATCTTCATCCGCAGGGGTCACCGGAACAAGACCGGTCCGGTTGGCACCGTCAAAGGCATTTACATTGCCAATGTGAAGGCAGAAATACCATTGTATAAACCTGATCAGGGGTATCCGATCGAGGGACCACCGGATCACCTTCGTCCGGGTGAGGACAAGATGCCGGTTCGCCCCTCCCACTTCCATATTTACGGACATCCCTTCCTGCCTTATAACCTTATTCCCTCCTCCATCGTCGGCCTTCCCGGCTATCCGGTACAGGATGTCACCCTCGAAAACATAGAGATCACCTACGGTGGAGCCGCCAGCAAGGAAATTGCCTGGATTCCATTGGACAAGATCACCGCCATTGACGAAAACGAAACGGGCTATCCGGATTTCTCGATGTTTGGCGAACTACCAGCCTGGGGATTCTATATTCGCCATGCCGAAGGAATCAAGATGAAAAATGTAACTGTGAGTTACCTCAAGGAAGATTTCCGCCCGGCTTTCGTGGTGGATGACGTAAAAAGAATTGAATTCTCGGGAATGAATATTCCAACCGCTAAACAGATGCCAGTTATCTATTTCAACAACAGTTCGGAGATCGCACTGAAAAACCTGAAAATGCCGGTAAGCGAAGAAAAAGGTGTTTTGAAGCATCCGTAAATTCAGCTATTTTTTTTAATTTGACAAGGTCTGGCAAGTTCAATTTTTGGCTCTCTGGACCTGGCGGTTAAACAGAAACAATGATTATTGAATAATTGGATTCCGCATAGCGGATAAAAAATGGTAAAAGAATAAAATTGACCCAACATGAGCAAAATGATATTGATGGCATTGGTTTTTACCGGTTTGTTTCTATCCCTTCCGGGGAAGTCGCAGAATCAGGATTTGCCCTACAAGAATCCGGCACTTACCACGGAGAAAAGGGTCAATGATCTGTTGGGCCGGTTAACGGTTGAGGAAAAGGTCAGCCTGCTGATCGCGAGCTCCCCCGGCATCCCGCGACTGGGCATCGACAAGTACTTTCACGGTAATGAAGCCCTGCACGGCATCGTTCGTCCGGGCAAGTTCACGGTATTTCCACAAGCCATCGCACTGGCCAGCATGTGGAATCCGGCCCTCCAATTCAAAATTGCCTCCGTCATCTCCGACGAAGCCCGTGCCCGCTGGACCGAATTGGAACAAGGGAAAAAGCAGACCCTCCATTTCAACGACCTGCTCACTTTCTGGTCGCCCACCATCAACATGGCCCGCGACCCGCGATGGGGCCGCACGCCCGAGACCTATGGCGAAGATCCCTTCCTGGCTGGCGTGCTGGCCGTGCAGTTTGTCAAGGGACTGCAGGGAAATGATCCGCGCTACCTGAAAGTGGTCTCTACGCCCAAGCATTTTGCCGCCAACAACGAAGAGCACAACCGCTTTATGTGCGATGCCAAAATCCCCATCCGGTCGATACGCGAATACTACCTTCCGGCATACGAAGCCGCCGTAAAAGAGGGAAAATGCGCCTCCGTCATGGCCTCCTACAATGCCATCAATGGGGTACCTTCCACCGCCAACCCATGGCTTTTGACGAAAGTACTTCGCCAGGAGTGGGGCTTCAACGGCTACGTGGTCTCCGACTGCGGCGGAGTCGGCAACCTCGTCTCTTCCCATCAGTACGTGAAAACGAAGGAACTGGCGGCCATGGTCTCCCTCAAGGCCGGACTCGATCTGGAGTGTGGCGACAATGTTTACAAGGAACCTCTTCTGAATGCCTATAAAATTGGCATGATCTCCATGGCGGATATCGACACGGCCGCCTTCAGGGTACTGCGTGCCCGGATGAAACTGGGATTGTTCGACGATCCAGCCCTCAATCCATACAACAAACTCTCGCCTTCCATCGTCGGCTCGCCCGAGCACAAGGCCCTCGCCCTGGAGGCCGCCCGGCAGAGCATCGTCATGCTAAAAAACAACAACCTGCTGCCCATCAACCTGAAGAAGGTAAAATCGATCGCGGTGGTGGGCATCAATGCCGCCAACACCGAGTTCGGCGATTACAGCGGTATCCCGGTAGGAGAACCTGTATCTATCCTGCAGGGCATCAAAAACAAAGTTGGAAACCGCGTGCGGATCGAATATGCTCCCTGGCAACCCGTAACCGGGCTGGAAGGTTATGAACTGATCTCCAAAGGATTCTTCCCCGAAGGGTTAAAGGCTTCCTATTTTCCCAATATGACCCTCGAGGGAGAACCGAAAACCCGCAAAGAAGAGAACATCAACCTGGAACCTGCCAACCAGGCTCCCGATGCCTTTTTGCCTGCCAACACCTATTCCGTTCGCTGGACCGGCAAGCTCAAACCTACCGTCTCCGGAAAATATTCGATCGGCTTCCTCGCGCACGATGGCTGTCGCCTGCTGGTCGACGGCAAACTGGTGCTTGACTCCTGGAAGCGGAAAGCCACGCGGACAGACTTTGCCGATCTGGAACTTGAGGCCGGCAAAACCTATGAAGTGACGGCCGACTATTTTGTGAAGCGCGATGCAAGTGCAAAACTCTATTGGAAATCTCCGCAGGTAACCACCGATTTTACATCCCTATTTGCTGAGTCGGTCCAATGTGCCAAAAGCTGCGAAATGACGGTGGCGTTGCTGGGAATGAACAAGAATTTTGAGAGTGAAGGCCAGGATCGGGAGACCATTCTTCTTTCGAAAGACCAGGAAATATTTATACAGACCATTTACAAGGCCAATCCCAATACCGTGGTGGTACTCGTAGCCGGGAGTTCGCTGGCCATCGGCTGGATCAATGAAAACATCCCTGCCGTACTGGATGCATGGTACCCCGGAGAGCAGGGCGGAACGGCAGTTGCCGAAGTTTTGTTTGGCGATTACAACCCGGCCGGAAGATTGCCGCTTACCTTTTACAACAGTATGAGCGACCTGCCGGCTTTCGACGATTACGACATGGCCAAAGGGCGCACTTACCAGTATTTTCAGGGGAAACCACTCTATCCTTTCGGGCATGGACTGAGCTATACCCGGTTCACCTACAGCAACCTGAAGATGCAAAACCAGGAGTCCAACATCCTGGTAAGTTTCAACCTGAAAAATGCAGGAAGTCGGGATGGAGACGAGGTGACGCAACTTTATGTAAAATTGCCTCAGTCGGACCTGCCGATGCCCATCAAACAGCTGAAGGGTTTTCAGCGCGTTCACCTGCAAAGGGGAAAAACAGAAACGGTGACAATTCAACTGGAGAAAGCCCAGCTTCGGTACTGGGACGAAACCCAAAACAAATTCGTGACCCCAAAGGGAAGGTACCTCCTTATGGTTGGAGCCTCCTCGGAGGACATCCGACTGACACAGGAGATTCAATTATAAAAAATGAAAAAAAAATACCGCAAAGTGGGCTGAGTTTAAAATCTGGAATTTTCTCTGCGACACTCTGCGTAATTCTTTGATAACCTAGTGGTTAAATTATATTTTTTCTAGTCTTAAAATCATTCAGAATGAAAAAAACACAGACAATTTTTCTACTTCTACTTTTCAGCGCTGCATTCAGTAGCGTGAAAGCCCAGGAGATCCCCTTTGCCAAGGCCGAAATTTCAGTCACGGCAGAGATGCAAAAATCATTTGTCCCCGGAGGCCGTCTGATCCTGCATCTGACAAAACAAAGAGAAAAGGAGCCCCGTCTCAAGTCGGAGATGGTCATTGGTGCAACACCTTCAGCCTGGAATCTTTCCGTTCCCTTCCGCCTGGATGCTCAAACCAAAAATATCCTCATTTACACCTCAGAGAAAAGTCTGCCTCTCACCGCAGAAAAATACTATTACCAGGCCGTCTACAAGCAAAACGTAGATGATGGTCAGGAAAACGCGCCGGGAAATTTGATCAGCAACATCGATTCTGTTGTACTCACAACTACGGAAACACTGAAGCTTAGGCTGGACAAACTCCTTCCTCCGGGCGAAATTGAGGACCATCAGTTTGTCAGGTCTGTTGTGATCCAAAGCAAGTGTCTGTCTGAATTTTTCGGAAAGCCAAAGTATCTGAAGGCTGCGGTTTTGCTGCCTTCGGGCTATTTCAAAAATCCGGGAAAGAGCTATCCGATTTGTTACCGCGCTCCCGGATTGAACGGGAAGTACAATGCGGTGAATGGCCATATGAAGGACAAGGATTTCACCGACTGGTGGTTTACGGATAGTGCACCACAAGTTATTTACGTGTTTCTGGATTCGCAGGGACCTTACGGGGATACCTACCAGGTGGACTCAGAAAACAATGGACCTTGTGGAAAGGCATTAACAGAAGAGCTGATCCCGGAGATTGAAAAACAGGTTCATTATAATCCGTCATCAAAAATGCGTTTCCTTACAGGAAAGTCAACAGGGGGATGGGTTGCGCTAGGCCTGCAAATTTTCTATCCTGACTTCTTCGATGGTACCTGGTCATATAGCCCCGATCCGGTGGATTTTTCCCATTACGGACTGATTGATATTTATACGGATTCGACCATTTTTTACAACAAATACGGGTATCTTCAACCTGGGAGAAGAACCATTTATGATGAACCGACTTTTTCCATGAAGGAATGGATAGCAGGCGAAAATCTGGTGAGCAGGACCGGTGATTACCGCATTTCCGGCGGACAGTTTGGTGCGTACAATGCCGTCTTCGGGCCAAAAGGTTCGGATGGACTTCCTTCCCTGATGTTCGATCCGGTTTCCGGTAAAATAGATCATTCCATCGCAGTGAAGTGGGAGAAATACGATCTAAAAAAAGTGCTGGAGAAAAACTGGGCAACGCTTGGCCCAAAACTTCAAGGCAAAATATGGGTTTGGACCGGCGATGCGGATGGACTGTACTCCAATGTGGCCACCCGTTTTCTGAAAACATACCTCGACAGTACCAACCATCCGAAGTCGGATGCCAAAATATCTTTTACACCTATGGCCGGTCATTGTCAGGAGTGGAGTGACAAAGCCGTACTTACAATGGTAGCTGATAAAGCGAGAGCCAAACAATAAATAAAACCAAAAATGATGAGAAAGAAAATGTTGATTGCTGCCTTTGCTCTGCTGACCACATTTTTTGCAAATGGTCAGGAGCAAAGCCAAAACTTAACCTTCCGCAATCCTGCATTACCGACCGAAAAGCGGATCGATGATTTGCTGAGCCGACTGACCCTCGACGAGAAAATCATGCAAATGATGGACAAGACACCGGCCATCGAACGACTGGGCATCCCCGTCTACAACTGGTGGAACGAGGCACTGCATGGGGTGGCAAGGACAGGTCTGGCCACGGTATTTCCTCAGGCCATCGCCCTGGCAGCCACTTTTGATGAAGCCGCCATGTTCGAAACATTTACCGTGATCAGCGATGAGGCACGTGCCAAATACCACGATTATCAAAAGGACAAGAAATTCGACAGGTACAAGGGGCTGACTTTCTGGACACCAAATATCAATATCTTCCGTGATCCGCGTTGGGGAAGAGGCATGGAGACCTATGGCGAGGATCCCTTCCTAACCGCAAGAATGGGTGTGGCCGCCGTGAAAGGATTGCAGGGTGATGATCCGAAATACTTCAAGAGTTTCGCCTGCGCCAAACATTTCGCCGTTCACAGCGGTCCTGAATCGAGTCGCCACAGCTTCAATGCAAGGGTGAGCGACCGTGATTTGTGGCAGACCTACCTACCTGCCTTCGAGACCCTGGTGAAAGAGGGCAATGTGCAGCAGGTGATGTGCGCCTACAACCGTTTTGAGGATAAACCCTGTTGCGGCAGCGACAAACTGTTGGTTGACATTCTGCGCAACAACTGGGGCTACAAGGGAATCGTCGTTTCCGACTGCGGAGCGATCGATGATTTTTACAAGATCGACGCAAAAAACCCGCGGCACGATACCCATCCCGATGCACCAACCGCTTCCGCGGATGCGGTACTCAACGGCACCGACGTGGAGTGCGGCAGCAGCTACAGAAGCCTGAAGGATGCCATCCAGAAGGGCCTGATCAAGGAGAGCCAGATCGACGTTTCGTTGCGCAGGTTGTTCAAAGGCAGGTTTGATCTGGGCATGTTCGATCCGGATGAGATGGTTAAATGGTCCAAAATTCCCTACAGCGTGGTAGATTGCCAGGCCAACAGGGACAAAGCCCTGAAGATGGCATGTGAGAGCATGGTCTTGCTGAAAAACAAAAACAACACCTTGCCGCTGAGCAAAAAAATCAAAACCATTGCCGTGGTAGGTCCGAATGCCAACGACTCTACCATGCTGTGGGCCAATTACAATGGTTTTCCTTCGAAGACCATCACCATCCTGCAGGGAATCAAAAACAAATTGCCCAATGCTACCGTTATCTATGTGAAAGGTTGCAACCATACCGGAGAGGTCAATACCGACAGTCTGAATCTGGCTGTTTCCAAAGTAAAGAACGCTGATGTGATCCTCTTTGTCGGCGGCATCTCTCCCCGACTCGAAGGCGAGGAGATGCGGGTATCCATCGATGGATTCAAAGGCGGAGATAGGACAAACATTGAAGTTCCGGCCATTCAGAAAGCCCTGGTGAAGGCACTCAAAGCAACCGGCAAACCGGTTGTTGACATAGTCTGCACCGGAAGCGCCCTTGCCTTGAACTGGGAGGAAGAAAATGTGGATGCCATCCTCAATGCCTGGTATGGCGGAGAAGCTGCCGGAACGGCGGTGGCTAATATTCTGTTTGGCGACTACAATCCTGCCGGACGCTTGCCGGTGACCTTCTACAAAAGCATCGACCAGCTTCCGGCCTTCGAGGATTATTCGATGAAGGGCCGCACCTACCGCTACATGACCCAGGAACCCTTGTATCCTTTTGGATACGGACTGAGTTACACAACATTTGCCTACAAAACAGCCAAACTATCCAAGGCAGTGATTTGCAAAACCGACAGCGTCAGGCTGACCGTCGAGGTACAAAATACCGGAAAACGCGACGGCGATGAAGTGGTGCAGGTCTATCTCCGGAATCCGAACGATCCGAACGGTCCGCTGAAAGCTCTGAAAGGTTTCAAGAGGATTTCGCTGAAGGCAGGAGCGTCGCAGAAAGTCAGCTTTGTGCTGGCCCCCGGCACTTTCAACTCCTTCAACGACCAGACCCAGAAATTTGAGATCCTTCCCGGCAAGTATGAACTGCTTTGCGGCGGAAGCTCTGACGAAAAATCGCTCAAAAAAACCGGCTTGGAAATACAATAAATAATTAACTATTGATTTTTTCTGTTATTTCTAAAACTTATCGCATGAACTATTTCTTTGGAATTACATCACTACTGCTGCTCTCTATTGCCGGCTATGGTCAGACTGATATCCAACCGAACAGTGTTGTTCCTTCTCAAAAACAGCTCAGTTACCAGTCGATGGAGGTGGTCGGATTCGTTCATTTCAACATGAATACCTTCACCGACAAGGAATGGGGTTACGGAGATGAATCACCAACGCTTTTTGATCCGAAAAAACTGGATTGCGAACAATGGGTGAAGGCCGCCAAGGAGGGTGGCTTCAAGGAGTTGATCCTGACCGCCAAGCACCACGATGGATTCTGTCTGTGGCCCAGCGCTTACACCGAACACTCCATCAAAAACAGTCCCTACAAAAATGGCAAAGGCGACATCGTGAAAGAGTTCACGGAAGCCTGCGCCAAATATGGCATCAAGGCAGGACTCTATCTCTCGCCGTGGGACAGAAATCACGCAGGATATGGAACCACCGCTTACCTCACCTATTACAAAAACCAGCTTCGGGAGTTGCTGACCAATTATGGCAAGATTTCAGAGGTTTGGTTCGACGGTGCCAATGGCGGTGACGGTTACTACGGTGGTGCCAAAGAAACCCGCACCATCGACAAAAAATCCTATTATCCATGGAAAGATATCAGGGAGATTGTGTATCAGCTTCAACCAGAGGCATCGATTTTTTCTGACGCCGGACCGGATATCCACTGGATTGGCAACGAACGCGGCATTGCCGGCGAGACTTGCTGGAGCATGCTCGACAGAACCAAAGTAGCCGTTGGCGATGCAGACTCCGACTACCTGAATACGGGCGATTATTACGGAAGTTCGTGGGTCGTAGGCCAGTGTGATGTTTCAATCAGAAGAGGCTGGTTTTTCCATACGACCGATGATGAAAGTGTCAAGACTCCTTCCCAACTGGTCGATCTTTATTACCGGTCGGTGGGTCGCAACGCAGTCTTTTTGCTCAACCTTCCCCCCAACCGGGATGGTCTTTTTGCCGAAAAAGATGTGGCTTCCCTGAAGAAATTCAAGGAAATACTGGACAAGACCTTCCTGGAAAATAGGGTGACCAACGCGAAAGTGACTGCCTCCAGCCAGTTTTCCAAAGAGGCCAAATTCAGTCCGGATCATTTAACCGACAATGACACCAATTCCTATTGGGCAGCGGCTGCCGGCAAAAGACAGGCTTCCCTTGAAATGAGCATCGACAGCACCAAAAAATTCGATCGCATCCTGCTGCAGGAACCCGTTCGTTTCGGACAGCGGATTGCCTCCTTCGACATTCAGTTGCTGCGTCCGGGCGGATGGCAGACGATTGCCAGTGGAACCAGCATTGGTTTCAAAAGGCTTTTGAGGATTACACCGATCGCGGGAAGCAAAATCCGGATCAACATTTGGGATGCCAACAATACACCGGCCCTTTCGAATTTTGGAATATACAAGGCAGCAGGTGGTGACACTATCCTTTAACTAAAAAAACCACAAGACAGATGAGAACATTCAAGATATTGCTTCTAAGCCTGTTCGCCCTGCTTCATTTTTCAGGTCAGGCGCAGGAGATCAAAACAAACTATGTGGACTCATTTGAGAACATCAACCATCCCCAGGTGGCTTACTGGTTTTTTGCCGCCAACATGATGCCTGAGGATCGTTACAAGGGAAAGATCGACTCTTTTGCAACGCAAAGTAAATACACCCTTATCTTCCTGACCGAACGGGACGGTTGTAATTTCTACGACTCGAAAACAATGCATCCGGTGTTTGAAAAGCTGGTAGCTTATGCCCACCAGAAAGGATTGAAAATTGGTTTGCAGATATTTAAGAGGGACTTTGGCACGCTGCCCGAAAATACGGACCGCCTTATTCAGGATGGAGAAGTTCTGTTGGATGAGAATGGCCGGGCAATTTATACAGCAAAAGCAAAAGGGTCCAGAAATATGAACTCCCTACTGAAAAGTGAGTTGTTTAAAATTTATGCCTTTAAAAAGACTGCGGATGGTTTTTACGATTCTGCTACTTTACGGGAAATCAAAGGTTTGGCAAAAGTGCAATCTGCTATCGACAAGGTCAGCCTGTCCATCGATGCAGGAACCACACTGAAGGGGTACACTGCCTTCATTCTTACGCAACACCATTACAACTCCTGCAGCAATTTTTCCGTGCAGGCAAAATCTATGATCACCAATGCCTTCAAGGCTTATGCGGATATTCCTTTCGATGGAATTGGACTGGATGAATACAAGAGTCTGAGTATCGTCAGGGAACCGGTCCTAAAAGAATCGAATGATGTTTTCAGGGAAAGGCTCTATTCTATCGGAATGGCGAAAAAAATGAAGGAAACCACAGGCATGGAAATGGACCGGGTGCTTTTTGACATGCGCTATACGCCTGCCGGTCATCCTGAAGTTCGCATGAAAGCGATCAATTCCTACATGAGTCTTTTGAGAACGGCAACCCTGGGCATTGAATCCGCTGTTTTTGACCTGGGTAAAAAAATGTACGGAAAGGATGCCTTTATCGGCCTTCACAATACATTTCACAACAACCTCGATCGCGATGAGGTATGGATGACAGGTGTGAGTTGGTGGAACATCAAAAGGGATTACGGTCATACGGATGAGGAGACCCCTACTCCTATCCAACTGGGTATCGGCATGTGCTATCCAAAGAACGCGATGTACAACATGTATTACAGCAAGGATCTGGAAAGAATCTGGACCAAGGCCTTGTACGACCTGAGGTTCGGCATCCGTACCCATTACCATGCCGCCAACGATGTGCAGGGCTGGGGAGTCTCCATCGATGATCCGAAGGCGCTCGTTAAAATCAACAAGGTGGAAAATGCTGCCAGATTAATGAACCGATTCAATCCGGCGTTTCCTCAGGTGAAACTCCTCGTGGTTTATGGCATGGAGGCCATGTACAACTGGTATCCCAACGCATCAGAAAGGGGATTGTACGACATCAACGATCACCTGGAAATGGAGAAAAAATCTGTCGAATTGTGGAATGCAGGATATCTGCATGCCGCCATACCTACCGATGCGATCGAAGACGGCAGGTTGACCCTCAACGCTTCCGGGAAACCGGTACTGAACGGACATATATTCGACGCGGTTTTGTTTATCGGTCCGCGGTATTCAAAAGAAACTACCGTGAAGTTCTTCCAGAAATATGTGGCAAAGGGAGGGAAACTGCTGTTGGACGGTCCTGCAGACTTTGATTACCTGGGAAAAAACATCACTGACACCTGGAGAACGATTTCAGGAAAAGCTGTTGCTACCTCCTATTCCATCGAGAACACCTCAAAATTGGGCATCGTCAAAAACGAGCTGACCGATGGGGTTGCCAATGAACCGGGCACCTACACCTTCACCAGCATCGCTTCGCTTCAGGAAAATCAACCGGCCACTTTTTCTTTTACCTATCTGGGAAATACCTTCAGCGGAACCTACAAGGGAATTGCGGTCATCAAAATTAACCCAAAGGGAAAATTGCAAAAACTCGCAGCCACCGCCTTCTCCTCCCTGAAAAAGAATGGCAAAGAGTTGCTTCATCTGTCGGGCGAAGCAGATGCTTTTATCACCACTGAAAACGGGATCCTCAAGGCTACCCTTGCAGACGTTACCAAATCCATTAAGCTTGTCCAAAATGACTAAACTGAAAAACAATTTTACCCTGCTGTTACTTCTTGTGTTTTCCATCGGCCTTTGCCATGGGCAGCAAAAATCTGTCTGGCTGGATGAGCTGAACATTCAAACCTACTCTGATGGCATTGCTTCGGTGAATACCATCAAACCGGGCGGTATTGATTCCATCATCATTGGCAGGATCAAACAGGAACGGGGAATCCGGGTGCAAACCACAAGCGCCATCTCCTTCCTCCTGAATGGAAATGCAGCCCAATTTTCCGCGGTGATCGGGGCAGATGAGAAGGGAAACAAGTCAATACCCATCCGGTTTTTCGTGGTAGGAGACAGAAAAATTCTTTTTGAAAGTAAAAAAATTGTGCCGGGAGAGATGCCTGTAAAGGTCAGCGTCGATTTGAAAGGAATCAAACGTTTGGGACTTCTTGTTACGGGTGACGAAGAGGACCAATTCAGAACTTCAGGGTACTGGGCCAATGCCCAGTTGCTGATGTCAAAGGATCAGTTACCTGCCCAACTTCCCAACACGGACGAAAAACAGATCCTGACCCCTGAGCCGGGAAAGAGCCCGCGAATCAATTCGGCCTCGGTCTTCGGTGCAACACCGGGAAACCAGTTGAGTTATACCATCGCAGCCACCGGTGACCGGCCGTTACGATTTGCGGCGAACGACTTGCCCGGCGGGCTTTCCCTCGACCCATCGACCGGAATTATTTCCGGGAAGATCCTGCAGAAAGGGGTATATCCGGTGACCCTGACGGCCGAAAACAAATCTGGCAAAAGCAGCAAAAAATTGCTGATCAAAATAGGAGCTACCATTGGCCTCACCCCGCCCATCGGCTGGAACGGATGGAACTCCTGGGCCAAAAATATCGACAGGGAAAAGGTGATCGCCTCTGCCGATGCCATGGTCAAGATGGGACTCAACCAGCACGGATGGTCCTACATCAACATTGACGATACCTGGGAAGGTCAGCGGGGCGGGAAGTTCAATGCCCTTCAGCCCAACGAGAAATTCCCGAAATTTAAGGAGATGATCGATTACATTCATTCCCTGGGATTAAAACTGGGCATTTACTCCACTCCCTGGATTTCGACCTATGCCGGTTTTGCCGGTGCCTCCTCCGACTTTGAAAAGGGCCAATATCCCGACTCCATCAAAAACAACAAACGGGCCTACCGCCACCTCGGCAAATACCGGTTCGAAAAAGAGGATGCCCTGCAAATGGCAGAATGGGGTGTCGACTATCTCAAATACGACTGGCGAATCGATCTGAATTCCGCTGAGCGTATGTCGGTGGCGCTGCAGAAATCAGGCAGGGATATCCTGTTTAGCCTGTCCAATTCAGCTCCATTTGAGAACGCAAAGGATTGGGCACGGGTATCCAATGCATGGCGCACCGGGCCGGATATCCGCGACAGCTGGTTAAGTCTCTATATTTCTGCTTTCACCATCGACAAATGGGCGCCTTTTGCGCAACCTGGTCATTGGAACGATCCCGACATGCTCATACTGGGAAATGTCACAACAGGGACCGATTTACATCCTACCCGTCTGACGCCGGATGAACAATACAGCCACGTGAGCCTGTTCAGTCTGCTGGCGGCACCCCTGATCATTGGCTGCCCCATTGAACAGCTGGATGCTTTTACCCTGAATCTTTTGACCAACGATGAAGTCATCGAAATCAACCAGGATCCACTGGGAAAACCCGCCCGGTTACTGGCAGAGGAGCATGGTGTGCAAATCTGGGTGAAACCGATGCAGGATGGGTCATTTGCCGTCGGACTTTTCAATACGGCAGACTTCGGCAAAACACCCCCATCCTATTTCCGATGGGGCGATGAACAACAGAAAAAATTCAGTTTCGATTTTGAAAAAGTCGGACTGAAAGGAAAATACAAAATCCGGGATCTCTGGAGACAAAAGGATTTGGGGAATTTTGACGGATCTTTCAACACGGAGATCGGGCACCATGGTGTGGTGTTGGTCCGATTGGATAAAATCTAAGGAACTGTGTATTTTTATTGAACGACTTAAACGATCAGGCTGATCATATTAAATAACAGAAACGGTACAAATTGACAACCTTACTTTTAGCAGTCGACCTTAGTAGAAAATAGTTCGAATACGCGCCCGCTCACAGATGCTGCAGGAAACCGGTATTTTGGGATCGGGCGGAAACAACAAATGTTTAGAATGAAATTGGTCAAATAAGGTAATAAGGTGGAGGTCATCTCTATTCATTTTCTACTAAGGTTGCCTGACAGGAATAAGGTTTGACGAATATTGTTCCCGGCACCGGTATAAATAAGCACCATTTGATGAAAAAAATTCCCGGAAGGGTTGAAAAAATAAATTAAACTTCTTTTAATAATGATAAAAACTTCAAAATTATTTTTCCTGACAATAATCTCCTGGCTGATTCTCGCCTCCTGTGCAGAGAAAACCGCCACGGTCTGGGTCGATGATCTGAAAATGGTCTCCTTCTCGGAAGGCATCCGTCCGGTAAATACCAAAGGCAGCTATGTGAAGGACAGCATACTTATTGGCGGCGTTCATTACGTCAGAGGGATTGGCTCCATCACGCCGGCCGTATTCGCCTTTTGCCTGGATGGCAATGCCAGAAGGTTCACCGCTGAGGTGGGTGCCGATGACAAGGCCAACAAGGAGATCCCCCTCCGCTTCTATGTGGTGGGCGATCAGAAAGTGTTGTTCGAAAGTGGGGACATGCGGGTCGGCGACAAGGCCAAAAAGATTGACCTGAACCTGAAAGGTGTCAAAAGGCTGGGACTACTGGTGACCGATGAAATCGGCGGTTTGAAAAACAAGATGACCTACTGCGACTGGGCCAATGCCAAATTTGAGATGGTGCCCGACAGTGTTCCGACCTTGATCCCCAATTCTGATGAACGCGTGATTCTGACTCCCGCCCCGCCACAAACGCCACAAATCAATTCACCCAAAGTATTTGGCGCAACCCCGGGATATCCATTTCTTTACACCATCTCAGCTACCGGGAAGCGCCCGATGCAATTTTTCGCAGAGAATCTGCCTTCCGGGCTGCATCTCGATACCAACACTGGCATCATTACCGGGAAAGTCAACCAACGGGGAAGCTACCACGCCACCCTAAAAGCAAAAAATGAATTGGGAGAAGCCATCAAAACGCTGAAAATAACCATTGGCGACACCATTGCCCTCACGCCGCCGATCGGCTGGAACGGCTGGAATTCCTGGGCTGAGAAGCTGGACAGGGAGAAACTGATTGCCTCCGCAGATGCGATGGTCAACAAGGGTCTGAGCAACCACGGATGGAGCTATATCAACATCGATGACTCCTGGCAAGGACCGCGGGGAGGCCATCTCAATGCGCTTCTACCCAACGAAAAATTTCCGAAAATCAAGGAAATGGTGGATTACATCCATTCACTCGGTCTCAAAGCAGGCATCTATTCCACCCCCTACGTGTACAGTTATGCCGGTTATCCGGGAGCTTCCTCCGATTTTGAAAAAGGCGGAGAGAAACACGAACCCCTCAAGTCGAACAGGAAATCGTCCGGACCTATCGGAAAATTTCGCTTTGAAACCAACGATGCCTTGCAAATGGCAGAATGGGGATTCGACTACCTCAAATACGACTGGAAGATAGACGTCACCTCCACCGAACGCATGTCGGCGGCCCTCAGGAAATCAGGAAGGGATGTCGTGTTCAGCATCTCCAACAATGCACCGTTCGAGAAGGCGGCTGACTGGGCCCGGCTCACCAATGCCTGGCGCACCGGTCCCGACATCCGCGACAGCTGGACCAGCCTTTATTCGCTGGCCTTCACCATCGACAAGTGGGCAGAATTTGCCGGTCCCGGACATTGGAACGATCCCGATATGATGATCCTGGGGAACGTAAGCATGGGTCCTTCGGCATTGCATCCAACCAAGCTGACTCCAGATGAGCAATACAGCCATGTCAGCATTTTCAGTCTGTTGGCGGCTCCCTTGCTGATCGGTTGCCCGATTGAGCAGTTGGATGATTTTACCCTGAATCTTTTAACCAATGATGAAGTTATCGAAGTAAACCAGGATCCACTGGGAAAACCCGCAAGGCTGTTGGCCGATCAGGACGGAATTCAGATCTGGGCCAAACCACTGGAAGACGGCTCCCTGGCAGTCGGACTTTTCAACACCGCTGATTTTGGCAAAACGCCCCAAAGCTACTTCCGTTGGGGAAATGAAACTCCTAAAAAATTCACGCTGGATTTTTCTATGATTGGACTGACCGGAAAACGTCAACTCCGCGACCTCTGGAGGCAGAAGAATTTGGGAGAATTTGACGGATCGTTTGCGACAGAAATAAGGCATCATGGAGTGGTAATGCTAAAAATATCCCAAATACAATAAATATGAAGGACCTGAACAGACGAAACTTCATCCAACAATCCGGCATGATGGGCATCGCGGCAATTGCCGTCCCCACCATCATTTCGGCCTGCGCCCGCGGCAAAAATGGTCACGTGGCACCTTCCGACAGGATCAACCTGGTATTTATCGGTTCAGGTAACCAGGCCATGAACGACATCCGCGATTTCATCACCGACAAACGTGTCCAGATCGTTGGTGTTTGTGATGTCAACAAACAAAGTACCGGATACTGGGATGGCAAGCCCGGCGGCCGCGAAGTCGGCATCAACCTGGTGAATGATACCTACTCCCAACTATACGGGAAAAAGTACACCTCCTGCCTGGGATACGAAGATTTCAGGGAGGTGATTGCACGAAAAGACATTGATGCCGTTGAGGTGGTGGTACCCGACCACTGGCATTCCATACCTGTATTGATGGCCGCAAGGGCGAAAAAAGATATCTATTGCCAGAAGCCGCTGGCTCTGACCATTCCCGAAGGACGGGCGATGGTGAATGCGGTAAAGAAATATGGCGTTGTTTTTCAAACAGGCAGTCAGCAGCGCTCGGATGAAAATTTCAGAAGGGTGTGCGAACTGGTCAGAAATGGCCGAATTGGAAAACTTCAAACTGTTGAATGCGGTCTTCCCTCCGGTACCCCGGATTACGGTAAAACCGGACAACTGACCGAAACCATACCTGTCCCCGCAGGATTCGATTACAATACCTGGCTCGGGCCTGCTCCCGATGCACCTTACTGCCCTGCCCGAACGCATGTCAACTTTCGTTGGGTGCTTGACTATTCCGGCGGACAGGTAACCGACTGGGGCGGACATCACCCGGATATCGCCCAATGGGGCATGGATACAGAACATACGGGTCCGGTCAGAATTCAGAATGCCAAGGCCGAATGGGCGGTACATCCCATCTGGAATACCGCGACGGAATATTCTTTCGAGTGCTTGTACGCCAACGGCGTGAAACTGATCATTTCAAACAAACTCCGGGGAGGGGTTACTTTCCGGGGTACGGAAGGCTGGGCATGGGTCAACCGGGGTAAGACAAGTTTTCAATTGTTTCCCGAAACCCTGAAAGATTCAGTGATTGCTGATTCCGAAATTCATCTCTATAAAAGCGACAACCACTTCAGAAATTTCATCGACTGCGTCCTTTCAAGGAAAGAGACGATTGCCCCGGCAGAAATAGGTCACCGCTCCATCACCATGTCGCACCTGGGCAACATCGCCATGCGATTGCAACAGGATCTCGACTGGGATCCGGTAGCAGAAAGATTCATTGGCAATGATGCCGCCAACAATATGCTATCGAGAAAAATGAGGGAGCCATGGGCCTCTGTTTACAAAGATCATCTGGTATAATTTATTCAATAGAAGATATGAAAAAGCTGTTTATCCTGTTTAGTCTGTTCCTTATTTCGTGGCATGTCAATGCCCAAACCCGCATCGATTCGCTGGATGTTTACGGACGCGAAGTGTTCATGCCATCAACTTCCTACAAGTGGGACTGGGGACAGGCCACCATGATGAATTCAATGGTTCACCTCTACAATTCAAAGCCGGAGGCAGAAAAGAAAATCTATCTGGATTACATACGGACCGCCATGGATCTTACCCTGAATGATGCCAACGGAATGCATCCCAATGCGGTGGCTTCCGGGCACGGAATGGCCTTCCTGGCTAAAATTACAGGCGATCCGAGGTACATCGAAAAAGCGGAGAAGATTTTCGCCGATTACCTGACAACACCCCGGACCAAAGCGGGTGGGGTTTCGCACCGGACCGAAACCGTCGAGATGTGGGACGATACCATTTATATGATCAGCATGTTCTTCCTGGAAATGTACCGGTATACAGGAGATGAAAAATACCTCCGGGAATTCCGGAAGCAGTATTTTATTCACAAGGAAAAATTGGCCGATAAAAAATGGGGCCTCTGGGTACACGGTTACGACGACGACAATGACGATTACAAAGACCGCTGTTGCCAGTTTGGATGGGCCCAAATGACGCCTCAACGAAAAAGCATCGAATTCTGGGGACGCGGAAACGGCTGGGTGGTGATGGCCCTGGCAGATGCTTTGAACACGGTTCCTTCCGGTTCCGCCTATTTCAAAACCTTTGCCAAAGAGCTCCGCGAGATCACCAAAAAACTGCCTGAACTGCAGGACCAAAAAACCGGAATGTGGTTCCAACTGCCTATTTACCCCAACAATCCTGCCAACTTCGTCGAAAGCTCATGCACCGCCATGTTCGCCTATGGGATCACCATCGGTCTGGAAAAAAAGGTGCTGAAACAGAAAACCTTTCTGCCGGTCATCGAAAAAGCTTATGCCGGACTTCAGAAAAATGCCACCAAAAGCGATGGCAAATACCTGATTCCAACCAAAGTTTGTGAGGGAACCTGCATCGGCGACCGTGCCTATTATTTCGAACGAAAAACCAAGGAGGGGGTCAATTATGCCATCGGCTCCTACATCCTATTTTACCTCGAATATGAAAAACTAAAATTGCATACCGGTACTTTAAAAAATTAAATTTCAATCTTTTCCTTCGTGGTTTCCTTCGTGTCCTTTGTGGTTAATTTTTTTTCGCCACAAAGGACCAAAAGGTATTCACAATGGACTCAAAGGGGTTTTTGCCAAATTGAATTATAAAATCATCCAACCATGAATAGTATCAAGTACCTAAGAATACGCAGACCATTTCTTTTCCAATTTGGGTTTTTCCTGATGTTGGTATTCTTCCTGACCAATGCGTTCGGAATAGCCACTCCCCACAATAAAAAGGAGCTTCTTTCAGAACTGGTCAAATTGAACGACAATCATATTGCCGGCTCACTCAATAACCAATGGATTGATAAGTCCAACCTTTTTTATGGTGCGGTATTTGACGGGGATAGTGTGGTTACGCCCATTGGCACGGCACAGTTCATCCAAAATCTGATGTGCAGCTATGTTTCACCCCGATCAAAATATTACAAGTCAGAAGAGATTCTTCGGCGGATGACACTCGCCGCGCAAGGCTTACTGAATCTTCAGCATGAGGATGGGACCATTGACCTGATAGCCACGAATTTTCACTCTACTCCCGATCTGGGATTCACCATTTATCCGCTTGGACTGGCCTATTCCATCATGCTGAAAAACGACAAGCTGGCATATGGCGAATTTCCTTCGCTCATGAAAAAATACCTGCTTAATGCCGGGAAGGCACTTTCTGTTGGAGGGGTACACACACCCAACCATCGCTGGGTGATATCCGGGGCACTCGCCTACATCAACTCATTTTTCCCCAACCCCGCCTACCGGGAAAGGGTAGAGCAATGGCTGGCAGAGAAGGTGGACATTGACCCGGACGGCCAGTACAACGAACGCAGCACGGCTGGTTATACCCCCATTACCAACAGAAGCCTGATTGAGATGGCCAAAAGAATGAACCTGGACTACCTCTACGATCATGTACGGAAAAACCTGAACATGACCTTTTACTTTGTCCATTCCAACGGGGAGATTGCCACAGAATCCTCCAACAGGCAGGACAAATACCAACAGAGCAATTTATATGGATATTATCTGGCTTACAATTACATGGCACTGCTGGACAAAGACAGCCGGTTTGCCGGAATGGTGAGATACATCGAAGAGACCGTTCAGGTCGGCCAACTGGAATACATGCTGCCTTACTTCCTCGAAGATGCTTCGCTGATGCAGGATTTTGCAGAGACAACACCCATTCCTACCAATTACCACAAGGAGTTCAATTATTCAGACATGATCAGGATACGGGAGGACAAAACAGACCTGTCGATCATTACCAACAACACTACTTTTTTCACCTTCTTCAAGGGGGAGGCAGCACTGGAAGCTGTCAGGCTCTCCTCTTCCTTCTTTGGCAAAGGTCAGTTTCAAAGCCAGAAAATGGAAAAGGAGGGTGACACCTATATCCTATCTTCCACCATCACCGGTCCTTACTACCAGCCGCTGCCCAAAGAGAAACTTCCCATCGAAGGAGAGGCCTGGGGAAAAGTTCCCCGAACCGACCGGGTACAGTCTGAAGTTCAGACCCTGAGTACAAAAATTTACCTGACCGAAACCCACGGGAAAGCCAGGATAAAAATTGTGGTAGATGGTCCGAAGAACCTTCCGGTTACCCTGGAACTGGGATTTCGAACCGGAGGTGTATTGTCCAATGTGACAACAAAACAGGGAATCAACAATTCCTTTCTTGTGAAAAACGGCGAATATGCCACCTACCAGAAAGGCAGCGATGTGATCAGGATCGGTCCGGGAGTCTGCACCCACAAATGGACGCAGCTGAGAGGCGCTCTACCGAAATTGCAGGCAGATTGCCTCTATTTCACCAATTATGCCCCCTGTGAATTTGAATTTACAATTGAATAATTAGAGATACGGAAATGGGAAAAAAACTGATCATTGGGTCATTCTTATTGGTTTGCACCCTGCTTTTCAACTTCAGGGCAGTTTCAATGCCTGATGCGAGCTTGGATGTAGTATCCAAAAAATTCACCTATCACAGTTTAACCGGCTATGAGCTTTCACTCTTTGAAGGATTTATGGCAGACGCATTCCCGGTAGGGAAAACAGTCAGTCAAATTCTTACTGGCCAGTCAAGTTTAAGATATGAGACGCGTTTGGCGCAAGCGCTTTTGTTCAGGAACAACCCCGGGGACAGGGAAAATGCCATCGAAATTCTGAAATGGATTCTGAAGAATCAGCATACGGACGAAAAAAGCAAAAATTATGGAATGTGGAAAACGAATGTTCAGAACGACCGGCTCGACCAAAACTGGCGGGAATTTATCGGTTGCGACCTGATCATCATTTACCAGGAATACAAGCACATGCTGCCTGCTGATCTGTTGGCAGACATCAAAAACGGCCTGATCCGGGCAGCAAAAGGAGCCCTTATAAGGGATGTTGCAGCAGATTACACCAACATTTCAATCATGAGTGCTTTCCTGATGGACTTCACCGGAACTGAATTTCAACTGGAGGAACTGAAAGCAGGCGGACTGAAGAAAGCCCGTGCGGTTTATCAACTATGGCAAAAATATCAGACATTCAGCGAATACAATTCTCCAACCTATTATGGCGTAACACTCATCGCACTTGCGATGTGGCGGGAGCTGGCATCAGATCCATTGAAGAAAATGGGTCTGGAGCTTGAAACTGCCTTATGGAACGAAATCGCTTCCAACTATCATCCCAGGCTCCGAAATTTGGTGGGTCCCTATTTCAGGGGATATGGAATGGATATGAAGAAATACTGTTCCATCACCGGCATCTGGATTGCAGTCGCGCTCGATGATGGGAAAAAGGCCCCACTTCCCATTGCAAAAGGAGCAAAACAGGATGAAATGAGCAATTTGTCTCCAATATTACACCTCGGTCTCACCATTCCAAAAACAGTATTGTCAGAGCTGAAGGGGTTCACATCAAGGCAATTGATCGACAGGCAGGTGAGCAGTAAAATTGCCGGGGACACCCTTAAACACATTACTGCCATGGTGCATGAAGACTGGATGATGGGTGGCTTGTGGGGTAACCGACGGGTCTGGGATCAAATCAAAACAGGTACCATCCACTGGAACAATCCGGATGGAGAGACAGAATGGCTGCTGGTTCCCGGTGAGGGAAAAACGAACATCCGGGTAACCAATTCCTCCATGAACATTTACCTTGCCGACGGGAAAAGTAACGATTTCAGCATCATTGTCTTTGCCAAGGATATTTCGGAAAGTAATTTCTCTGCGGGTTTATGGACATTCCCGGGAATGAAGCTTGCCATACATTCCACACTCAAAATGAGCTTTCAAAAAATCACTGATCCTACCGCAATGTATCACGAATGTGCCATCTCGGAAGAATATCCGGCTATCATGAAAATCACATTCAGGATTCCTCCCGGATGGAAAAAAGAGAATTCACTCATCGAAATAATTCCTTCCAAATGAAGATACCTATCCTTCTTGCTCTCCTGACTATTTTTGGGGTTTTCCCGGTGCATGCGCAGACCAAACCCATTTATCAGATACCTGGAATGCCCAATCCTGCCACACGAATGGCCAACATCGAACGTGAATGGAAAGCCCTTCAGCAATCCCCTCCGCAATTGGGGGTCCGTGACGGATTTATGTTCCTGCTCGACGCGCTGGATACCCGCTATCTGACTGCTCCCCAGATCGAATGGACTTTGAAACTACTGCAATCCAGGGTGATAACAGATCAGAATGCAAAATCTTACGGAAATATTTACTGGGGCTGGACTGAAACCGGAGGCGACATGGGGGATGGCAACAATGTACAGTTTTGCGTGCAATACGGCATCCTGATCAAGCTCCTTTTCGACGACCGGTTATCTGCAGAGGCAAGGAAAACACTGGATCAGATATTTGAACTTGCCCATAACGGAATGTTGAAGCAGGAGGTAAGGATAAGCTATACGAACATCTATTTGATGAGAATCTGGAATCTGGTAGCCATGGGACAAGTCTATCAATCACCTGCGATTACGGAAGAAGGAAGAAAATATTTCGACATCTGGCTCAATCATATCGCCCGTTACGGAAACCGGGAGTACGACAGTCCGACCTATTGCGGTGTAGACCTCGAGTCACTTCTTCTGATCCATCAATTTGCGACAGATCCGGATATCAGGACGAAGGCGGATGATGCGCTCCGGTTTTTCCTGAACGACTTGTGTTCCCATTACAACAAACAGGGTGGCTTTTTGGGTGGGGCCCACAGTCGCGACTACAACCGGGTATTTGGCCGTGATCTGCTGGAAGAAAAATACATGAATCCATTGTTGGGGCGAACCAACAACAACGATCACCTGTTTCACCAGATTTGTTTCACAGCGCTCAAAGAGCTTGGACTGACCCAACAACAAAAAACGCTGATGAGCGAAAAAAACAGGTTCATCGTTCAGCGATGGGACAGCCTGGCCAATACCTATGCCTGTGATTTTGTCGGAGAAAAATATTCCATTGCCTCTTCCAACCAGGCCTACAGCCCCGACGACAAGCCTTTTGCTATTTATCTGAGTAGTCCCAAAATTCCTGAAATGCTCAATATTGCTTTCGCCATGGAAGGCAGGGACGATCATTACGGTACCTGGAGTTATGAAGGAAAGGGTGAAAAATTGAAACACCTGATGCCTGCCAATTATCCTTCCAACGGGGGATGGGGTAAAACGCGGCACCTGATGCCTTTCATGCAGTCGGCCCAAAACAAGGGAGAATTTGTGATGCTGGTAGCCGGACAAAAAGATCACAATTGTATCAACAGCTACCTCAACTCTACTGTCATCCTGCCGGATGCCTTTGATGAAATTTGGATGGGCAACCAAAAAATTAACCGACCTGAAATCGGTGGCAAAGCATCTCTGGATGATACCAACACCCTTTTTGCCCGTTTTGAGGATGTGGCCATCGCATTCCGTGTGCTCTGGGATGACGCAGGAAAAGGGGTCAGGGCTACCCTGTTCAACGACGGTTTTCAGTACGAATCCAAACGAGAGTCTTTTCAACTGATCCAAGATAAAGCGCTTCGCCTGACCCTCACACATTCTGATAACGGGAAAGCAGGTATTGCAATGTGGTGGAAAGTGCAGGAAGGAATTAAAAGTGATGCCGACTTTCAGAAATTCAGGCATGCGGTATTAAAAGCTCCGGTTTCGGTCGACGAGAAGGGTGACACCATCGAAATCACAGTAAAAACACCTTCCGGTAAACTTGGCGTAAAAGCCGATCTGAACAACAAAAAACGGCTGGATTATTACAACCCAACGCCATTGCCAGATAATTTTCTTTTCAATGTAAATGGGGTTGAAATAGGGAAACCGATTCTGGAAAAATACAAATTGATCAATTAAATCGGAGGTGACTCCCATTAATTAATTTTTTACTCCCAGTGGTTAAACAAATAATACGATTTCAGTAAATGATCAAGTGGATTAAAGCGATATCAATATTGTTCGTGTTGTTCTCATCGCTGGTTTCAGGTCAGAACGGCATCGAAAAATCGCTGGTCACTACGGATGTGAACTGGCCCAAATTCATGGCTAGGCACGACCTGGTCTGGGACCGCCTTCCTGAGGATTATTTCGCAGGGGCCTTCGTGGGCAATGGTCTGTTGGGAACGATTCTTTTCCAGGATGACTATGAGCCCAATACACTCCGTTTTGAAATTGGCAGGACGGATGTCTACGATCACCGTACACCCACGGCGAGTGCCTATGAGACCAGCAGGCTTCCGATTGGACAGCTTCTGCTGACGCCCGCAGGCGAAATGACGAAGGTGTCTATGCGAACTGATCTCTGGAATGCCGAAATCAGGGGAATAGTTACCACGAAAGCCGGAACCATTACCTTTCGCTGTTTCGTTCCTTCCGGGGAGGAACTCATTGTGGTGACCATGAAAGGAACAGGAAAAGAGAAAGATGCACAATTTTCGCTTCGTCCCCAGTTGGCACAGAGTGCCAGGTACATCGCCAAAAGAGCCATGGGACTTGAAAAAAATGTGGAATACAAGCAAAATCCTTTCCCTTTCGTCGAAAAAATGGATGGTGTTGAAGTGGCCACCCAGCAACTGCTAATGGGCGATGATTACGCTACTGCCTGGAGCAACACCAAAAATCCGGATGGGTCACGCACCGTCCTGGTTACAGTGGCCAACCGTTGGGGAAAATACCGCAAGCCGGCTTCAGGTTCGGCAGAGGATGCAGTGGCGACCATCAAAGCCGCACAAAAGAAGGATCTGGCAGTCATGGAAAAATCCCACCGCGACTGGTGGCACAAATTCTATCCTGCCAGTTTCGCCACCTTTCCGGATGCACGGCTGGAAAGCTTTTACTGGATTCAATTGTACAAACTGGCAAGCGCCACCCATCCGGGGAAACCGGTCATTGACCTGCTTGGTCCCTGGTTCAAACCCACCTCATGGCCCCTGCTCTGGATGAACCTCAACGTACAGCTCACTTACTACACTTTGGGAATCACTAACCACACGGAGATGGAGGCAGACCTCTTCAATTTGCTGGAAAGGCACAAGGACCAGATGATTGAAAACATGCCCGAAGCCTTCCGGAATGACTGCTCAGGGATCAGAAACCCTGTGCAATTTGACGATTTGAACGCACCCCTGTTTTTGTCTGATGATCCCAACAACGAAAAGGAACTGAACCTGATCGTTCTTCCCTGGCTGATGCAGATGTATTACCTGCACAA
>JBAXUL010000279.1:0-1565 GCA_037129695.1 Prolixibacteraceae bacterium | reverse complement strand
AAGAATTTTCTTTTGCACTGCTCAACCATTTCAGGGAAGGACATATCATCCGTTGGAGAAATGCGCATCAGTAAATTGTTGATCATCATGCCGTGGAGCGATTCAAGTTCCTTGAAATTCCTTCCTGCAATAGGAATGCCAATCATAAACTCTTCTTGTGATATGTATCTTGTTATCAAAGAATTGAATATGCTTAAAAGCGTGACAAACAAAGAGGCATTGTTTCTCTTGCTAAATAATCGCAATTGTTGTGTAAGTGTTTTATCCAGCACAAAATTCACCTCGTCGCCGTCATAGGTTTGAATTTTTGGTCTGGGAAAATCTAAAGGCAACTGAATTAATTCGGGTGCCCCTTTCAACTCATTGATCCAGAAATCAATCTGTTTCATGCAACTTTCACCTTCTATCCATTTTTTCTGCCATAAGGCATAGTCACCATACGTGATGGGCAGTTCAGAAAGATTGGTGGGCCTGTTCTCCTTGATTGCAGTATAGATCAGACCCAATTCCTCTACAAAAATTCTTATGGAGGTTCCATCGGTAATGATATGGTGAAAATTCATCAGTAACGTATACTCATCAGCCGATAACCTCAGCAATTTGAAAATTGCAAGGGGCCACTTTTCAAGATCAAAAAGATGCTGTTCGTTTTGATGGATATATTTTTCAACTTGATGGTATTTTTCATTGGATGGAAGATTTTCCAGATGAACCATGTCTAGTTGGAATAAAAATGACGAAAGAATTTTTTGAACCGGAGCTCCGTCCACCATCATGATGATTGTTCTGAGGGTATCATGCCTCAAGATCAACGCACTGATACTCTCTTCCAGTATTTTCGGATCAATCTCACCCTTGATGCTATAAGACAAAGGTATATTATAGGCCAGATTTCCGGGTTCCAAATTTTCAACAAACCAAAGCCGCTTCTGACCTGCTGAGAGAGGGAAAGTATCCGATGCAGCATCAAGATGAGGAATGATTTGATTATCTGTTTCCGTCACATTTGACAGATGAAATTGAATTTCTGTTGCCAGTTCGGCTAGATTTTGATTCTCAAAAATAGAACGTAAAGGAAGATGAATGTTGAAATGTTTGTTTATTCTTGAAATTAATACTGTTGCATAAAGTGAGTTTCCTCCAATTTCGAAGAAATTGTCATCGGTTCCGATTTGCTTGATATTGAGAATTTCTGACCAAATGGCGACTAGTTTTTTCTCTGAATCATTCTTGGGTTCCAAGTTAATTTTGGCAGTATCCTGTGCTGTCTCGAATGGTGCCGGCAAGGCTTTCCGGTCGATTTTACCATTGGGTGTGAGCGGAAACTGATCGATAAAAACGAACGACGAAGGCACCATGTAATCCGGTACTTTGGATTTGATGAACTGGCGCAGATCTGAGATATCAGTTTCCAGATTATCCTTTCGGATGATGTAGGCGATCAATCTCTTGTCTCCGGGGATATCTTCCCTGACGATGACTACATTGTCGCCTACAGCAGGATATTGTTTCAGAACAGATTCAATTTCACCCAACTCGATTCTGAAACCGCGGATTTTAACTTG
>JBAXUL010000278.1:0-1587 GCA_037129695.1 Prolixibacteraceae bacterium | reverse complement strand
GAGGACGATGAATTTTTTCCTTGCGATTCTTAGCGAGCCTTGCGCGACATCCTTTTGTTGATTTCCCGAATTACGGCAATGCACTATTTCACCTTCTGAAAAGAGTAGGAATTGATTGTTTTATTGTTTCTTACTTCAGTCGAGATAAAATTATCGGGGGATTTAAACTCATAGGTGTAAACTATTTTAACCTTGTCCGGGTTGTCATCATCACCCAGAATTATTTTCTGGCATTTCGTCGGTGAGGAGAACCAGAATGAATACAGGGTCATTTCTGAATTATTGTTCATGACCTCCGATTCAATCATCCTGTCAGAACTTTTGTCATATCCAACCAGATTTTTCCAGTCGACTATTACCTTCCCCTTCGTCTCAATGGTGGAGTGGAATTCAAAAGCGTTGTAAATGGATTTGCATTCCATGGTGCTGATGATGTCTTTTCCCATTTCTGCTTTCCAGGTACCTATCCAAATTTTCATCAGATCAATCTGGCTAATCTTGGAAGATGTCGCTGGAGGTATGAGTGCATTTGACTGGCTGGATTTGGTTTGAGTCGTTGGAACTTGTGGAACGTTAGACTGATTTGATTTCGTTTGTGTTGTCTGAGCAAGCAACCCTGTTGAACAGATCAAACAAAATACAATTGTCAAGGTCAAACAAAGTATTTTCATGGTAGTGAATGTTAGGTGATTAAAACCAGAATTGTTATTCTATCCTATTAGCAAGGTATAAAAAAAAACAGCCTTTGTCAAGAAAAAGTCAATAAATTTTGATGCAAAGACTCAAAGAATATTCCATATCAGGGTCATCAATCAACATAAAAAATGATAAATACGATAGTGGAATTTAAATATTTGTCTTCTATTCATTCTTCTTTTTGATAAAAATCCGGTATATTTAGGTGTATCCCGCCTATGGGTTAAAAAGTTCGGTTATGCTCGTAAAAACATACGGTAGCGCAGTGCATGGAATCGATGCAACCACAGTAGTGATAGAAACTGATATATCGCGAGGGATTCGTTTCAATATGGTTGGACTGGCGGATCTTGCAGTACGTGAAAGCCAGCAAAGGATCGATGCCGCCCTTCGCTTCCACGGATTTAAACTGCCGGGAAAGAAGACGGTGATCAACATGGCCCCTGCAGATATTCACAAGGAAGGTTCGGCTTACGATTTACCGATCGCCATGGGGATCCTGTCGGCCTCTGAGCAAATCTGCGCACCGGAGATTGGGCGATTTGTGATGATGGGAGAGCTTTCGCTGGATGGCGGACTACAATCGGTCAAGGGCGTTCTCCCAATAGCCATCCGTGCGCGGGAAGAGGGATTCGAAGGCTTGATCGTGCCCTCCCAGAATGCCCGTGAAGCTGCCGTAGTTGACAAGTTGAAAATCTACGGTGTCGATAACATCAAAGAGGTGATCGACTTCTTTGATTCGGCCATCCCACTCAAGCAAACGGTAATAGACACCCGCGAAGAGTTCAACTCATGCAACACCAGGTTTGATGTTGATTTTTCTGAGGTCAAAGGACAGGAAAATGTGAAGAGAGCTCTTGAAATTTCTGCAGCAGGAGGTCATAACCTGAT
>JBAXUL010000277.1:0-1611 GCA_037129695.1 Prolixibacteraceae bacterium | reverse complement strand
TCAACTCATCAAAAACGATCAGATGACGATTTTCTCTCAACTTATGAATCGTAACTTTTAGCCGCTATTCCAACCCGCTTTTTTCCAAAAACATCTCCAACCGACCTGTTTTGGTTACAGGTTGAAAGTGAAGTTGGGCCATTTTTGTCAAAACGGATGAAATGGTAATCCGGCACTAATACTTTGATTCTCTAAGATTTAATGACATAATTCACATAATCGGGTGATTAACAGAAAATAATTTAGATTACTTTTGGGTGTTATTTATTCTAAATGTAACCATCTAAAAAGAGAAGACATGAACGCAGGGATCGATAAATTCATGGAGGAACTGAAAGCCCGTACCCCGGGAGAAAATGAGTTCCACCAGGCAGTAAGGGAAGTGATTGAGACAGTTTGGGATACCTACAATGCCAATCCGCGCTACAAGCAGGCGAAAATTCTGGAGCGTATGGTAGAACCTGAAAGAACCATCATGTTCAGGGTACCCTGGATGAACGATCTGGGTGAGGTAGAGATCAACCGGGGTTACCGGGTTGAATTCAGCAGCACCCTCGGACCTTACAAAGGTGGTTTGCGATTCCACAAAAGCGTTAACCTGAGCATTCTTAAATTTCTCGGTTTCGAGCAGACCTTTAAAAACAGCCTGACCACCCTTCCGATGGGAGGCGGCAAGGGAGGTTCAGACTTCAGCGCCAAAGGCCGCAGCGACAATGAGATCATGCGTTTCTGCCAGTCATTCATGACCGAACTTTTCCGCCATATCGGACCGAATACAGACGTACCTGCCGGTGACATTGGCGTCGGTGGTCGTGAAATCGGTTACCTTTTCGGACAATACAAACGTATTCGCAACGAATTCACCGGCGTGCTCACCGGCAAGGGCCTTGGATGGGGCGGTTCACTGATCCGTCCGGAAGCTACCGGATTCGGCGCAGTCTATTTCGTCCAGCATATGCTGAAAGAGATGGGCAAAGAGTTAAAAGGCCAGACCGTGTCTGTTTCTGGTTTCGGTAACGTGGCCTGGGGTGCCATCAGCAAAATCGATGAGTTGGGAGGAAAAGTAGTTACTATTTCCGGTCCCGATGGTTATATCTATGACCCAGCCGGTATTTCCGGACGCAAAATCGAGTACCTGCTCGACCTGCGATCGACCAACAACGACGTGGTTGCCCCCTACGCAGAAGAGTTCAGCGGATGCCAGTTTTTCCCGAACACCAAACCATGGGGTCAGAAAGTTGACATCGCACTTCCATGTGCCTGTGAAAATGAGCTGGATGAAGCCGATGCCAGGATGCTGGTTGCCAATGGCTGCTTCCTGATCGGAGAGACCTCGAACATGGGATGCACCGCAGGCGCCGTGAACTATTTCCTCGACAACAAGATTCACTATGCTCCGGGTAAGGCAGTGAATGCGGGTGGTGTGGCTGTCTCCGGACTGGAGATGTCGCAAAACAGCATGCGTTACAACTGGACCAGCGAGGAAGTGGACGAAAGGCTGCATCTTATCATGCACGACATTCACGAGACTTGCAAGAGATATGGCAAAGACGGCAATTACATCAATTATGTGAAGGGTGCCAATGTAGGCGGCTTCGTCAAGGTGGCGGA
>JBAXUL010000276.1:0-1616 GCA_037129695.1 Prolixibacteraceae bacterium | reverse complement strand
GAAGTCTTCAGCAGCGTGGTAACGCTGATTGTGGCAGCTGAGATATTCTCAAAAGGGCTGATCAATCTTGGATTTATTGATGCTTTGGTGGATGTCTCGACGCACATGGGTCTGAATGGGGTAGGCATTTCAATTTTTATTGCCCTCCTGCTCTTCTTTGCCGCCATGCTGATGGGTAGCGGGAATGCCGCCTTCTTTTCCTTTGGCCCGCTGGCGCCCACCATTGCTCCGCAACTTGGACTATCAACCGTTTCGATGGTGCTTCCCATGCAATTGTGTGCAAGTATGGGAAGGGCAACCTCTCCCATTGCCGGAATAATTGTGGCCATTTCAGGTGTGGCAGGTGTTTCGCCCATCGAACTGGCCAAAAGAAATACCATACCTTTGATTGGAGGAATGCTCTTTTTGCTGTCTTACCATTTTTTAACCATTTAGAGAAATAACAGGATGCTTAAACTTATCAGAAATGGCTTGGTCTATTCACCCAACAAATTGGGGAAAAAAGATATTCTGATTGCCGGCGAGAAGATTGTAAAGGTCGATGATCACATCTCTTTATCAGGAATCGAAGTGACAGAATTTGATTTTGAAGGGAAAATTGTGACTCCGGGCTTCATCGATCAGCATGTTCACATTACCGGCGGAGGAGGTCAGGCAGGATACTCATCCATGGTGCCTGAGGTGCAGATGAGTGAACTCATCGCATGCGGAACCACCACCGTCGTCGGGATGCTTGGAACAGACGGTTTTGTGAAGGAACTTACGACACTTTATGCCAAATGCAAGGCACTCGACATGGACGGTATAACCGCATTCATGTTAACCAGCTATTATGGGCTACCCGAAAAAACAATCCTGTCTTCGGTGGCCAATGACATGATCTTTATCGACAAGGTAATCGGCTGCAAACTGGCTATCAGTGACGACCGCTGCTCTTTCCCTTCAGAATCTGAAATCCTGCGCCTGATCAACCAGGTCAGGCTGGGCGGATTTACTTCCAACAAAACAGGAATCCTCCATGTTCATCTGGGTGCCCTCGAAAGCAGGATGGATATGTTGCTCGAAATTGCCCAAAAATACCCAACCCTGATACAGCATATCTCGCCAACCCATGTGATCCGGACAAAAGCCCTCTTTGAGCAGGCGATCCAATTTGCCCAACTCGGTGGGATGATCGATGTTTCGACAGGTGGCACCCAGTACGACGAACCCTACCAATGTGTACTGGAGGCCATCAATCAGGGAGTGTCTGTCGATGCCATGACCTTTTCGAGTGATGGCCGCGGAGGTGTACGCAGGGTCGATCCGGTAACAGGCGAGGTGACCTATCGCCCGGCACCTCTTCACCGTAATTTTTCTGAAACCGTAAAACTTGTTCAGCAAGGTGGTCTGCCGCTGGAAGAGGCACTCTGTCTCATCACATCCGGACCTGCGAGAAACCTCAAACTTAAAAACAAAGGCTACATCAGGGAAGGTTTCGATGCCGACTTTTGTATCCTGGATGAGAAATTAAACCTCACCGAGGTTTTTTCACGCGGTACTTTGATGATGAAAGAGGCACAGGTGATCAAAAGAGGGAAATATGAGATTTAATATGAGACAATTTATACTTTTTT
>JBAXUL010000275.1:0-1625 GCA_037129695.1 Prolixibacteraceae bacterium | reverse complement strand
TGATAAAGATCGTACCATCATTCTGCTCAAGAAAGCGGTAAAGCTCCGTTTTAGTTTGGATTACCCCTTCAAATGAGCCAAAACCCTCCAGATGGGCCCTTCCAACATTGGTGATCAATCCAAAATTAGGAAGAGCAATCCTGCACAAGGCATCTATTTCACCCGGATGATTAGCACCCATCTCCACAACTGCAAACTGTGTTTCCTGTCCAAGGGAAAGTAGCGTCAGGGGTACTCCAATATGATTATTTAAATTTCCCTTTGTGCTGATCAGATTGAATTTCTTTGAGAGGACGGCAGTTACCAGCTCTTTGGTCGTTGTCTTTCCATTGGTCCCCGTGATGGCTAAAATTGGAATACCTAATGTTTGACGATGCAACCTTGCAAGATCCTGCAACGTTTGGAGAACATTATCAACCAATAGAATTCTTTCATGACCGGCAAATTCAGGCTCATCCACGATAGCAAAAGAGGCTCCCTTTTCAAGTGCAGGTAAAGCAAAGGCATTGCCGTTGAAATTGTCACCCTTGAGCGCAAAAAAAATTGAACCTTCCTCAATCTTCCTGCTGTCTGTTGTGATCTGGGGATGCTCCAAAAAGATCCGGTAAATGGCTTCTATACTCATGAGAAGATTAAAAAAAACCTCATCGGAGGATGAGGTTTTGCTATTTATTTTGGTTCTGAATCTCCCAATTTTGTCATGGCACAACGGAATCCAATGTCGTTGGTGGACTTCCTTTCGTCCATATACCTTCTGGTACCTGGTCCCAGCCAGTAAGGCCTGTCTTTCCAGCTACCACCCTTGTAAACCCTGGCGTGATCAGAAATCCGGGGTACATAATTGTCCTTTAAATTCGGATACATGGCGTTGGTGCTAATGCTGCTCTTAATTGAATCATCCTTGTTTTTCCAAAGACTCTCATCCAGATTGGATTGGAAGTCTCCGTCTTTGAAGTTTGTGTAATTGGCAACAGTATCTTTAACCATTTCACCAAACTGATTTCGAACGAAACTTCCTGTCGAATCCTTTTTGAAATTGGTGTAAACGCTACCACGAAGAGGTTGAAATTCATTGAACTCCTGGAAAGTGGTTGGTCTGTATACATCCTGAACCCACTCATTCACATTTCCTGCCATGCAATAAAGTCCAAGATCATTGGGCTCGAACGACCGCACCGGAGCTGTGATTTCGTATCCATCGTTCAGCGAACCTGCTACCCCCATGTAGTCGCCGCGACCCCTTACACTGTTGGCTTTAAAGACACCACGTGATTTTTTGTCGGTCGAGCGGATCTGAGCGCCACTCCAAGGATAAATGCGGCGATCGGTAATCACTTCCTCATCCAGGTTACCTATTAAAGCAACTGCGGCATACTCCCATTCAGCTTCGGTTGGAAGGCGATACCTTGGAAGCACGATACCATCTGACATGCTGGTTCTTCTTGTCGCACCATCTTTTCCTAGATCTTTTAATGGTCTCTTGCCATCGGTGCCATTGTACAAACCATTGAGGTAACTATCTGATGAAAATGTATTTTGCCCCTTCTGATTGAGGTCTTCAGCAAGGATTTGATCTTTGATTAAAATTCTCTCATTGACCCTGTCAGTCCTCCATCTGCAATAAT
>JBAXUL010000274.1:0-1651 GCA_037129695.1 Prolixibacteraceae bacterium | reverse complement strand
GTGTCAGAACAGATTCAATTTCACCCAACTCGATTCTGAAACCGCGGATTTTAACCTGAGAGTCTACCCTGTTGAGAAATTCCAGTTTTCCGTTATCGAGTAGAAGTACCAAATCTCCGGTTCTGTACATACGCGCACCAGGGATGGGTGAATATGGATCAGGCAAGAATTTTTCACTGGTCATTTCAGGTAGATTGAAATAACCCTTTCCTAAACCATCACCACCGATAAAGAGTTCACCGGGGTATCCAATCGGAACAGGCTGGAATTCTGTGTTTAGAACGTAGACAAATGTATTATTGATTGGTTTGCCGATGTTGACGTATCCTGTCCTGTCATATTCATCGATTTCTACCTTTTCGAACGTTGAATAGACAGAGGTTTCTGTCGGACCATATCCATTCCAAAGTTCCTTGCATTTATGAATCAGGTCGTAAGCGAGCTCCTTGGGCAAAGCTTCACCTCCGCAAATTATTTTGAGCGTTTTTAGACCTTTCCATTCCGAAGAATTCAGCATACGGAACGTTACCGGAGTTGCCTGAAGGATGGTCGGATGGCATTCTTCAATTTTTTTGATTAAAAGCTCCGGATTCATGGAGGTTTCCTGAGTGGCAATCACGATGCCTGCTCCATATAGAATTGGAAGATAGAGCTCCAGTACGGCAATGTCAAAGGAGATAGTTGTAACGGCAAGCATCAGGTCTTGAGACGAAATACCCGGCTTTTTGGCCATCGAAGTAATTAAATTGACCAGTCCACGTTGTTGGATCTGAACCCCTTTGGGCTTTCCTGTTGAACCGGATGTGTAAATCAGGTAGGCTATAGTCTCCGGAGAAACATTGAATTCGGGATTTTCTGAAGATTCGTTGGCATAGGCAGCGGTCTCCTCAATGAAAATATATTTTGCATCAGTCGTCGGCAGGTACGGAATTAATTTCTTTTCTGTCAGCACAATTACCGGCTTCCCGTCCTCCATGATGAGGGCGAGCCTGTCCTTTGGATAAATCGGATCCAGAGGGATGTAGGTGCAACCTGATTTCATCACGGCCAGAAGTGCGACGAGCAGGTCGGTGGTACGGTCCGCACAAATAGCAATCAACGACCCTTCCACTGCACCGGATTGATGAATATACCTGGCAAGTTGGTTTGCTTTTTCATTCAATTCGCGGTAGGTGACTTGATGATGGTCATCCTGAATGGCGATCGACAATGGCGATTTGATTACCTGTTCCTCGAAAAGCTGATGAATGCATTTGTCGTCCTGAAAGCAGGTCTTGGTGGTATTCCATTCTTTCAGAACACGGTTTTTTTCTTGCGAGGAAAGGATCGGAATTTTCCTGATTTTTTGATCAGGATGCTTCATCAGACTTTTTACCAGTTCCTGAAAATGTTCTGCCATCCTTTCAATCCGGTCTCTTTTGAACAGGTTAATATTGTATTCCAAAACACAATTAAGGGTTTTCTTTGATTCATAAACGTGCAGGGACAAGTCAAATTGAGCCACATTGCCTCTCCTGTCTTCCTTCTCCATGATGGCATCAGCAAGGGATATTTCTTCATCATACATGCTGAGCAGGTTAAACATCACCTGAAAAAGGGGCGAGATATTAGGGTGTCGGGCGACCTTCATTATCTCAATAATCTTGTCGAA
>JBAXUL010000273.1:0-1654 GCA_037129695.1 Prolixibacteraceae bacterium | reverse complement strand
GAAGCTGCTGAAAGGGGCTTGATCACCGGTTCAACAGGAAAAGCACTTTACAATGCAGCGATGACCCAGTCGTTCGTTTATATGGGATTGACCACTGCAGCTGCTGCTACCTATATTGTATCTGACAAATCAAATGTCAACTACGATTTGGCCTCCAACAAGCTCAACCTGATCCTCCAGCAGAAATGGATTTCACTGAATGGTGTTGCTCCAATTGAAATCTGGACTGACTACAGAAGGACTGGTATTCCATCCTTTCTCCATTTTAGTGAAGATGGAGCCAAGCTGAATGCTACTCCCCCGGTTCGTTTGCTGATTCCGCAAAGAGAGATCGACTACAACAATGACAATGCTGTTGCTGTAGGTAAAATCAATGCCTTTACTTCAAAGATATTCTGGCAGAACCGCTAATGATCGATTGTTAAAAATTTTAAAAATTCAAGTATGAAAAATAAAGTTACAATGACACTCTCCTTTCTAGCCGGAATCCTTCTTTTAAGTTCCTGCCTGAAAGACAATATGAGTGATTACTGGGTTGATGGTGTCGCCGGTAAAATGTACGCCACAATTCCTGCAAATACTGTGCAGTCGTTGGCTTTGAAGCCAGTTGCCGGGGAAGTTACTTTCAGTTTTTTGGTTAATATTGCCACGGATGCACTTCCAACTGAAGACATCACTGTCACCTTCGCTAAGGATGACGCGGCAGTAACTGCCTACAATGCCAAGAGCGGAAAGAGTTACAAGCCTTTCCCGACCATGTCGATGAATACAGCTTCCCTCGTTATCAAGGCTGGAACCAGGAATGGTACTGCTACTGGTAAAGTATGGGGTGCTGAGACGTTGAATGCCTGCGATAATTTCATGGGAGCTATCAGCATTACATCTGCCAAAACAGCTTCAGGCCAGGATGTTACCATCGGTGGAAATATGAAGTCCTATTTGCTGGCATTGCCAATTTCCAATCCTTATGCAGCTGATTATGCGACAGTAGGTTATCGGATTCGTCCGGGGAATGCGACTGAGCCTGTTAGTGCCACACAAACTTTCAATACCCAGGATTGCAAAACTGTCCGCAAAACAGGTTTTGGAAATTATGGTGCTTACGACGTAACCATTGAAGTGACAGCCAATACTGTTGTTGTTGGTGGAGTAACCTGTTTCAAGGTGATCGCGATTCCTATTGATCCTACAACCGGTTCTTCCGTTGGTGGTATGTTTGATACCTGGACCGGTGATGCTGCTCAGGTTCCTGCAGACAAAACCATCAATTACTACAATCCAGTGAAAAAGCAATTTGTATTGAATTGCTATTACATCAGTTCTGCTGGTAATCGGATCATGTATGAAGTGAATACACGGTTGTAATCGTATTTGATGAATTAATTTAATTGTTTATTACAATGAAATATATGAAAAGAAAAAATTTGATCGCTGCGATGCTGCCTGTATTATTTGGTCTTTTGGCATTGCAAAGCTGTACCAAAAAAGAGGATGCCACGTTTACAATTTACAACGCGTTTTCTACTCCAACGGTTACAGCACCTCTGGATGCCGCTACTGTTAAGATTACGGGAACGACTGTAACTTTGACCTGGGTAGCTACCGACAAGGATGGAGATACTCCTCTTGGTGATGTCTATTTCGGAACTGATTC
>JBAXUL010000272.1:0-1656 GCA_037129695.1 Prolixibacteraceae bacterium | reverse complement strand
AAAACTAGACCCTACCATTGATATTTCAGGAAAGATGCAGATAATCAGCATGCGAAACCGTGTAATTCACGGATATGACAAGATTGACAATGAGATTATCTGGGGGACAATTGTAAGACATCTTCCAACGTTAAAAACAGAAGTTGATAATCTTTTGAGATAAAAAGCTCCTAGCAATTTTGTCTCCTTTATTTGAGGTTATTCAAACATAAAATCTGATCCCTCCGACTCTGGAATTATAATCACAAGAAATTAGAAGGAATAATTTGGAGATATCAGTTCTTTTGATTATTTATATAACTAAATTACAATACTTTAACTATGGATAATAATACCGAATTGGTTGCAACTTTGTGCTATCAGGGGAGCAGACAATAAAAGATAAAACCCTGTAAGAATCTATCTTGCAGGGTTTTTAGTTTTGTTGGCGAGAAAATTACTAAAGAATTTTCAATAGGCTTAAAGGATAGCAACTGCCATAAATCCTCTTTAGTTCAAATATTGAAGTGAAAATGTTTATTCCCCAATCAAAATTTGGATCTCTGCTTTAAGTTTAGGCAGATGATTGATAACGATACTCCACAACAAATCATCAGTGATCTTATCATAACCGTGGGCAATTCGGTTTCTTGCACCAATAATTCTTTGAGAATTTTCTATTTGGAAATCCTTATCCTTTTTTAGGATCCGGTTAACAGCTTCACCAATAATTTCGATGTCTCTTTCAACAGCTCTTTTAGTCCTGATATCTGAAATATAATCATCAAACCTCTTAGGCCTACCTTCAAAATAGCTTTCAATCTCAGCAATAGATTGAAGAATATCAAATAGCCAGGTTTTAATATCAATATCCATAAACAAGAACTTTGCTTGAATCAATAGACTTTCTGAGATATGGATTTTTTATAGCCTTGTCCTCCAGAAGATCCACCTCCCGTTGAAAAAGATTTTCCAATGACTCTTTTAAGTCAAAATAGTTGTCGGCATAATCATACAAATCTACTCCTTGAAAATCAACAATTAAGTCAATGTCACTGTCCTTTTGAAACCTGCCAGATAAAACAGATCCAAATACGAAAAGTCTTTGCACTTTATGCAACTTACACAGCATGCGAACATTGTCAATATTGCTTTCAATCAGATTCATATAACAAAAGTATTAATAATTCAGTGAAGGTAATCAAAGATTATGCGAAAATGACAATAAAGACTCGGGAAAATCGTCTATAATCCAATAATACTGATGGTTAGATGAGCTGTCAGAGTATTAATTGGTTGCAACTTTGTGCTATCAGGGGAGCCATACAGGACTAGAGGTCATTTTCGACCTCTTTTTTTGTTTCCCCATTTTCGAAAACCTTGACGGCATTGGTCAAAGACGTATAAGTGTAAAATTTACCCAGGAATATTGAATGAGAGTAAAAATTTACTAAATTTACCCTTGTTGTTTTTAAAAGAGTAAAATTTACCTCTGAGTTATGACTAATTTCAAAAAGGACATTCCCTTCAATAATTTACCACTACTTCCTCCAAAAGCAGAATTAGAAACAAAACAAGTCCTACTAAAAACAATTTCTGCAAGCAGGGCCTTGGCTCAATTAAATGGAGCACTGATAAATCTCCCTAATCCAAGGTTATTCCTTGACACAATCCATT
>JBAXUL010000271.1:0-1676 GCA_037129695.1 Prolixibacteraceae bacterium | reverse complement strand
GCTGATTGCGGTAATGATTGAGGTTATGCACCAAAGCACTCAGGTTAATCTCCATCACGGTTTGATGCCTTTTCTCCTGCAAAAGCGAAGATATCCTGTCAAAGCGGAAACTTCTGGACCCTTTCAGAAGGATCACCTCATCTTTGTAATCGGATTCATGAAAATGCAGAAGAAACTCCTCCGTATTGGGATAGAAGTGCTGCGATTGCAAGGTGAAAAAATCACTAAAACTACTGATCTGTTGGCCGATGCCAATGATCCTGGAAATGTTGCGTAGCCTGATGTAATCTGCGACTTCAAGGTATAATAGCTCAGGATTTTGACCTGACTGGAGTATGTCTGAAAGTATCAGGGTACTTTTTAGTTTGCGTGAATCTTTTTGCTGGACGAGAAAATCCAATGCTGTGATGAGTGAGGCAGTGTCTGAGTTATAGCTGTCATCGATGATGGCACAACCATTGATCCCTTTCTTAATTTCGAGTCGCATTGAGACGGTCGACAGATGCAGAAAAAGATGCTCAAAACTCCCTGGTTTCATTCCTGAAGCCAACAAATAAGCCCAGCAATGAATGGCATTTTCAATGTGCGCACCATCCGTGAATGGGATTTCAATGGAAACGATTTGTCCGAGGTATTTGGCTTTAATAACAGTCGATTGAGTTGTACATTCTCTTGAAAGTATTTGTAAATCAGAATCTTTCTCAATAGACCAACAAAAAAAGGTGGGTTTACCTGAATATTCTAGCTGCATAAGGTTCCTGTGAACCGGCTCGAAATCTTTGCAATAGACAATTAATTTGCAATGGACAAAAAGTTTTACTTTTTCCCGGACCAACTCCTCCTGGGAAGAAAAGTTCTCAAGATGTGCATTCCCCAAATGGGTAAAAATACCATGGTCGGGATGAAGGATCCGTTCGAGCCTTTGCATCTCACCTGGTTTAGATATTCCGGCTTCGAAGAGAGCAAGATCAAAGCTATCATCCATCAGCCAGACAGAGAGTGGATTCCCGATTTGGGAATTGTAACTCCGGGGACTTCTGACCACTTTTAATTTATCCCCGATGATTCCTGAAAGCCATTCCTTTACAACCGTTTTACCATTACTTCCTGTGATGGCAACTACCGGATAGCTGAAGCGTTTACGGTGGTATGAAGCAAGTTTTTGTAGCGCATCCAGGGTATCGTCTACCAGGATAAAGGTTACAGGATGAAGAAAGTCAGCCGGTTCAGGTAGTTCAGATACAACAAATGAGGTGACTTCCTTGATTACTGCATCGGAAATATAATGGTGTCCATCATTCCTTTCGTTTCGTAAGGCAAAAAAGAGGGTTCCTTGTCCGGAAAGTATGGTTCTGCTATCGAAAGCCAAATAACGAACTGTTTGATTTGTCGTGGTTCCGAAGTTAAATAACTGACCATGCAGGATGGCAGCGACTTCAGACAAAGTATATCCCATCACGATTTTTTGTTGAGGGTCTGGAAGCATTCTCTGCAAAGAGGTTCGTAGCTATCCTTTTCGCCAAGAAGTACTAATTTTTCAGCATCTGAAAACCGGTGACTGAAGTGAGCAATATGCCCGCAGCGCATACAAACGGCATGAACCTTGGTAACAAATTCAGCGCATGCCATTAATCCTGGCATTGGACCAAATGGAACTCCCCTGAAATCCATATCGA
>JBAXUL010000270.1:0-1700 GCA_037129695.1 Prolixibacteraceae bacterium | reverse complement strand
GTATTGTGCCAACGAATTGCCTCCCGTAATCCAAGATGGGCCGAATCAGGACAATTCCCCAAATGTTGGAATTTTCTAATATCGTCTTGTGGGAAACCGGTATCGCCAAAGAGTGGCCAAACATTTTCTATTTTTTCCCTTTTAACAAAAAGCAGCCCCAGACCAAGAGGAGCTCCAAGCCATTTGTGGAGACTTGCACCCAGATAGTCGCATCCGAGCTCTCGTATGGTAAAAGGAATTTGGGCAAATGAATGTGCAGCGTCAACCACAACCTCAATCCCAAGTTGGTGCGCCTTCTCACAAATTCTACTCACGGGCAGGATATGACCAGTGAAATGGACGACATGGGTTACATGCCATAGTCGTGTCCTCGAAGTTGTAGCTGCAGTATAACAATTAATAACCTCTTCGTCAGATAACGGATTTTGCGGAATGGAAACCTTGCGAATAACCAATCCTTCTCTTTTAGCCCGCTGCTCGAGAGCTTCAACCATGCTGCCATAATCATAATCTGAATATACGACTTCATCACCAGGCAGCAGCTTAATCCCACTGATTAGAATATTAAGCGCCTCAGTGGCATTTCGGGTTATCACAATTTCATCTATTCCTACGCCGCTCATTTCAGCTAAATCAAGACGAGCGTCCTCAAAGTCTGTTGCCATTTCTGTCCGTTTGTAATGCGATGTACGACAGTTAAGTTCCTGCACTGTCTGGATTTCTTTTTCAATTACAGAACGAAACGCAGGATGATAATACCCATATTCCAACTGTATAAATTCTTTCGGAGATGAGAATTCGTTTGAAACTTCCTGCCAAAAATCCTCATCTGTGGCTAAAACCTCTGCAGGTGTTTGAGATACAGTAAGACTAAGCTTATTCATGAGTAAACATTCTGATGATCCTTCCAGCATTTTAGATAACCGAACTTTTGGCGGTTGAGTACCTTTTATTGGATTCATAGTATACATTTATTTAAAATTTGAAGGTTGACTTTAAGGATAAATACGCGGTATCTTTACCCTTTCCTGTGGCTTTAGGATAGCTTCCTGCTTTAAAATAAGAGGTATCAAAGGAGAAAGATAGATTTTTTGTTTGTTGATAGTTGGTTTCAACATCATATAGTTCACCCAATGATTTTTTCGTTGAACTAAAGAGCAAATTAGGTCTTGGTCTGTTTTCGACCATTCCAGGTGAATAAGTCCCGTCTTGATTACTATTTCTTGCCAGAAAAAATACCTGTGCCAGAATGTTTAACTTTTGTACAGGGTTTATTTTAAAATACGGATATAAACTTATCACGTTTGTAGCTCCAATAGGAACTGCCAGACCATAAGCAGGTTTGGCATACAATAAATTGTAGGTATTTAATTGGTTGTCTTTACTATTTTTATCTCCTGACGCTGCATTAGCCGCAAACCCAATAATTCCTTTTTCCCGGGGAAGCACAAGTATATTTACATCAGCCAGAACATTATAGGCGCGAATAGTTAAATCATCGAACTTGCCTGATTGATAAGCCCCCTCCACTTCAAAATTTATTTTATTGAGATTTGAAAACAGGCGAGCGCCATAGGTTTGTCTGTTTTCAAAACCAGTTTGATAGTTGTATTTTCTCAATCTGGATTGAAAATTAACCACGAAATAATCCAATCCTATTTTTATGTTGGAAAAATATTGTGTTCCATAAATGCCTATCA
>JBAXUL010000027.1:0-43005 GCA_037129695.1 Prolixibacteraceae bacterium | reverse complement strand
AGATCAAAGATGATTGTGAAATCCAATTATTTTTCACCTGTAACGAATAGGTGTTAAATACCTAAAAAATTGTTATTAGGGCGTTGGCGCGTTCAAATCGTATGATCAGATATTCAATGTTTTACTAAAGTATTGACGTATGAAAAAATTGGCAGGATTCTTATTGGTAATCGGGTTCCTGAGTTCAATTTCCTATGGACAGGAAGTAACCCGATGGCGTGGAATAAATTCCACAGGAGTATACAAGGTGGATCAGATGCTGGCATCATGGCCGGCTGAAGGACCGCAGATTCTATGGGTTTGTACCGGATTAGGCAAGGGGTTTTCGTCTGCAGCATTCGCCAACAATAAGATTTACACCACAGGAATGATTGACGGGCAGGCAAATTTATTTGTTTTGGATCTCAACGGCAAGGTACTTCAGCGGTTCAATTACGGGAAAGAATTTGAAGAAAGCTATCCGGGATGCAGATCGACACCCACCATTGTCGGTGATCTGGCCTATCTTCTGACCGGAGTCGGTAAAATCGTAGGCCTTGATTTGAAATCGGGCAAACCTGTCTGGGAAAAAGAACTCTTTTCTCAAACCGATGGCGCCAACATTACCTGGGGAATTACAGAAACCCTGGTCGTTGAAGGAGATAAACTATTTTGTTCTCCCGGCGGAAAAGCCAACAATGTCATGGCACTTAACAGAATGACAGGAGAAACAATATGGAATTGCAGCGGGCTCGGCGAATTATCGGCTTACTGCACCCCCTTGCTGCTCAAATTACCCACCCGTCAGTTGCTGGTCACCCACATGGCCAACCACGTTTTGGGGATTGACGCAGGTACAGGAAAACTCTTATGGACATTCGAACATCCCAACCAGTGGGCCGCCCACGCCAACACACCTGTTTACGACGATGGAGGACTTCTGCTGTTTAGTGGTTGGGGACAGGGTGCTGAAAAAATCAAGCTGAATGCGGATGGCAGTGCAGTCACCAAAGAATGGGTGCTCAAAAGCTTCGATAGCCGAATGGGCGGAGCAGTAGTCATTGACGGCTTTCTTTATGGTTCAGGCGATGCCGACAGAAGCTGGCAATGCATCAACTGGAAAACCGGAGAAAAAAAATATTCCTCGCAGCAATTTTTCAAAGGAGTTGTAATCGCAGCCAATAAGCAATTAATAGGTTATTCCGAAAAAGGCGAACTATTTTTGGCAGAGGCCAATCCTGCAGAATTTAAAGTTATCAGCAATACCAAAATAACATTGGGATCGGAACAGCACTGGGCTCATCCGGTAATCAACAAAGGAATTTTGTATGTCAGACATGGAAATGTGATGATTGCCTATCAAATTTCAAAATAACAAATTGCGAATAATTCATATTGACTGATCTAAATTTCAATAAACCTAGTATCCACATTAAAGGCGCTTTTTAGTATGAAAAGATTAAAGGTTACGGTTGTTTTTGTTTTGTTCCTACTTATGGCCTATTCACAGCAATTGCAGTTTCGCGGACCGCAGCGCGACGGAAAATTTCCGGATACCGGATTGCTGAAAACCTGGCCTGAAGGAGGTCCTGAGTTGTTGTTAAAAGTAGAAGGCATCGGAAAGGGGTATTCCTCTGTCATCGCAACAGACAAGTATCTCCTGGCCACCGGCATGATCGACACACTTGATTACCTCTCCTGCATCAAGCCTGATGGCACCTTCAAATGGAAAGTCCCATACGGACGCGCATGGACCAAATCTTTTCCTGAAACACGAAGTACTCCCACCCTTGATGGAAACCGTATTTATGTCATCAGTGGAATTGGCGAATTGGTTTGCATCAATCTTGAAGATGGAACGATTCTTTGGAAAGTGAATGTCGACAAGGAATTTCAGGCTTCGTGGTTCAACTGGGGTGTTTCTGAATCACCCCTTATTGTGGACGATAAAGTGATTTGTACTCCGGCCGGAGCAAAAACTTCCGTGACTGCTTTTGACAAGATGACTGGAAAATTGGTATGGCAGAGTGTCCCGGTAGGAGGCCAAAGAGCCTTTGCGTCGCCAACCATATACCAATTTGGTAAATTCCGTTTTATTCTGGCGGTAACTACCCAGTATTTAATTGCATTGGAGCCGGCTACGGGTCAGGTGGCGTGGACTTACAGATACTATAATGAAAAAAACATCAAGGATGACGACAAGGATCTGATCTGGTGCAACACCCCAACCTTCAAGGGTCAGGATATATTCCTGTCGATTGGCTATGATTACCCGAATATGATGCTTCGGATGAACGACCAGGGCACAGGGGTATCAGAAAAATGGAGTAATAACATTCTGGACAATCATCACCATGGCCTCATTGAAAAAGATGGATACATCTACGGTTCCAACTGGGAAAGCAACAGCAAAGGCAAATGGATATGCCTGGATTGGGAAACAGGAGAGAAAAAATATGAAAACGATTGGAATACAAAAGGTGCGATCATATATGCCGAAGGCTTGTTCTACGTGATGGAAGAAAAGGCGGGAAATGTTGGCCTGGTCAAGCCAAATCCTGAAAAATTTGAGGTGATCAGTTCTTTTAAATTGAAAGGCGGAAACGGCCCATTCTGGTCTCACCCTTTTATCACGAACGGGAAGTTGTATCTGAGACATGGTGACATCCTGTTTGTATACGATATACAGGCAAAAGGTTAAAGACAAAGGGCAAAAGGTTAAATTGAAATACCAGATTCTAATTGAAATTTGAATTAAAATACATCGGTTGGTTACTTCCTGTTTTGGGTCTGGTTCTGCTTGTATGGTGGTTACTGAGAGATCCCACCAAACAATTTAGTGAAAGTTTGCCGGGGCAGGACAACCGTGGCACCGACTCAACGTTGGTAAGCGAAACTGTCAATATCGGTGAGAATTTTCAATTATTTGCCAATGCAACTTCCGATTCAAAATCATCGTGGACCAATTTCAGGGGAGCCAATTACGACAATTTTAGCACCAATCCGGGGCAATTAATGAATAGCTGGACAGAAAATCAACCTGCCATCAATTGGTCTGTTGAGTTGGGTGAAGGGCATGCTGGTCCTGCGGTCTTCGATGGCAAAGTCTATCTGATGGATTATGACGAACTAAAACGGGAGGACGCGCTGCGTTGCTTCTCCCTAAAAGACGGAAAAGAGCTTTGGCGGCGGTCCTATCGGGTCATTCTCAAAAGAAACCATGGTATGTCTCGAACCGTCCCGGCTGTCAATTCAGATTTTGTGGTCACCATAGGTCCACGCTGTCATGTCATGTGCGTCCAGCGCGAAACAGGCAACCTGCTTTGGGGCATCGACATGGTGAAGCAGTACAAATCAGAAGTTCCGCTGTGGTTTACCGGCCAATGTCCGATGATCGACAACAACAAGGTCATTCTGGCTCCAGGGGGAAACGTTCTGATGACAGCCATAGATATTGAAACAGGGAAAGTGAGATGGGAAACTCCCAATACTTCCAACCTGAAAATGTCGCACTCCTCTGTCATACCCTGGACGCTGAAAGGCAAAAAAATGTACGTTTACAGTGCTGTTGGAGGTGTGGTGGCTATTTCAGCCGAAGGAGCGGACGAGGGTAAAATCCTTTGGCAATCCACCGCATGGAACCATGCTGTTGTTGCTCCTGCTCCGGTCTGTCTTCCCGATGGAAAAGTATTCCTGAGTGCCGGTTACGGTGCCGGAAGCATGATGATACAGGTTAGTGCTTCAGGTAATGGATACACAGTCAAGGTATTGAAAGAATATGCGCCCAAAGACGGAATGGCCAGCGAACAGCAGACACCAATCGTCTGGAACGGTTTGATGTTCGGAATTCAGCCCAAAGATGCCGGTCCGCTGCGGAATCAACTGATATGCGTAAACCCGGAAGATGTTACCAAACCCATCTGGACATCGGGCAAGGAAGGACGTTTCGGATTGGGACCCTATCTGATCGGAGATAACAAAATGTTTGTACTGAGTGATGATGGAACGCTTACGATGGTTAAGCCGGATGGAAAAAAATACATACAACTGGCCCGGAAAAAACTGTTTGATGGAAGTGATGCCTGGGCTCCAATGGCCCTGGTGGATGGAAAATTATTGCTTCGAGATTCAAAAACAATGTATTGTGTAACCGTAAACTGAAAAAGATGAACAGAAAACAGATCAACATACTTCTGATTTTTTTATCGCTGGCGATCATTTTTATTATCAGCAAAGATTTTATCGGAAATAAGGCAGGGAAAAACAAAGAGAATCCCTATCAACTCGATTTGGAGCAATTTAAAAAAATAGATTCCACCACTGTTTTATACCATGAAGCCATTACATTTTCTGTCGGGGAGGAATCGCCAAAAGGAATAGCAGTGGATGGGAAGCAAATTCTGGTGGTAACTGATAAGCAGCTTCTCATTTTCGACTATTCAGGCAAAGAGTTATCAAGGGTTGAACTTCCGGATACGGCCAACTGTATTGCACCCGTTACCGGCGATCAGATTTGGATAGGCATGCTTCATTCTGTGGCATCATTCGACCGCAAAGGCACAATGTTAATAAAATGGAAAAATTTTGATGAAAGGTCTGTGATCACATCACTGGCAGTCGCAGGAAACAATGTTTACGTGGCAGATGCAGGAAACAGGGTGGTCTACCAATGCGACACCAAAGGAGTTTTATTGTCGAAAATCGGAGAAAAGAATGAACAGAAAGGGGTACCCGGCTATATTATCCCAAGTCCCTATTTTGATCTGGCGCTTGATGACAATGGATTCCTCTGGGTAGCAAACACCGGCCATCATAGTCTGGAGAACTACAATCATGACGGATCATTGCGCACTTCCTGGGGCGAGTCCTCCGTTCGTATCGAAGGATTTTACGGGTGCTGCAATCCGGCTCAATTTGCCATTTTGCCCGACAATTCGTTTGTCACGGGCGAAAAAGGTATTCCTCGTATCAAACTGTATGACCAGCATGGGGTGCTGAAAGGAATAGTGGCTTCTCCGGCATTGTTTGAGAACGGCTGGTATGCTCCCGATCTGGCCATTGATGCCGATCAGCGGATATTGGCTCTTGACATCGACCGCAAACAAGTAAGGATCTTTGAAAAGTTGGAAAATGGAAAAAAATAGAAGAGAATTCTTCAGAAAAGTGGGTCAGCTGAGTTGTTTGTCGGTTCTGATCGGAGGTGCTGCCATGTTGGCCGTCAACCACCGGATCCGGCTAAACGGATGCAACCAAAATCAGTTTTGCAGGAACTGCGGAAAATTGTCCAATTGCTCGCTGGAACCTGCGAAGAAAGAAATGGATTCAAACCGGAAAATATAATCCTGAATCAAATGGAAGATCATTCCGAACCAAAAAATATTGAAAGGCGCCGCTTCCTCCGAAACGGGATGCAGCTTGTGCTGGCAGGTACGCTGGTCGGGGTTACGGCATTATCCGTCAAAAAATCCAGAGCCGGCGCGATGGTGTGGCAGATTGATCCGTTTAAATGTGTACAATGCGGAAGATGTGCCACCGAATGTGTGATGATGCCTTCCGCCGTCAAATGTGTGCATGCCTATAATCTGTGCGGATATTGTGATTTGTGCGGCGGATACCTGAAGCCGGATCCCAATGCCCGAAGCACAGCTGCCGAAAATCAACTTTGTCCCACAGCCGCCATCCAGCGAAAATTCATCGAAGATCCTTTCTACGAATACATCATCGATGAAGACCTCTGTATCGGCTGCGCCAAATGTGTGGCGGGTTGTACCTCCTTTGGGAATGGCTCACTACATCTGCAGATCAGACACAACCTTTGCAAAAACTGCAACGAATGCGCGATTGCCAGAGTCTGTCCGGCAGAGGCAATCAGCCGTATTCCAGCGGATAAGCCTTACCAGATAAAAGGCGGTTTCAGAAAGACATTACCAAAAGCTAAAGGCTAACAGCTAAAGGCTTATCGACATAATTGAAACAAAAATGATTCGATTTTTAAAATATATCTTGGTTCTGTTCGTGCTGGTTATTGCATCGTTCAATATTCTGGCTGTCGAAGCCCAGCAAAGGTTTCCCAAGCCGGAATTTTCAACAGGATACAGTCAGCCGGATACGACTGCACCGTCTGCTCGATTTCAGATGCTCGAGTACCTCGATGTATCCGTATTGCTGGTAATCATGCTTTTATTGACCTGGCTTGTTTTGAAAAAAAGGTCGCGAACGGGTGTATTTTGGGTATCGGTATTCTCCATGCTCTATTTTGGCTGGTACCGAGAAGGTTGTATCTGTTCGGTGGGTTCCGTTCAGAATGTCGTCCTTGGAATTGTTGATCCAACCTATGCCATACCACTCACGGCATTGGTCTTTTTTCTGCTGCCATTAATTTTTGCACTTTTTGCCGGACGAATCTTCTGTGCGGGAGCATGTCCCCTGGGTGCCATTCAGGACTTCGTTGCATTCAGACCGATCGAACTGCCCAAATGGATTCAAAAAGTGCTTGGCTTAATTCCTTTTTTATACCTTGGACTGGCTGTCTTGCTGGTGGCCACTCAATCCGAATTCATCATTTGCCGGTATGATCCTTTTGTGGGCTTCTTCAGATGGGAGGCGCCCTTTCACATGCTGGTCCTAGGCGTTCTCTTTCTTGTTACCGGAATTTTTGTAGCCCGGCCCTATTGCAGATTTTTCTGTCCCTATGGTGTTTTGCTTGGTTGGATGTCGAGATTCTCGTCCAATCACATGACCATCACGCCGTCTGCCTGCATTCAATGCAAGCTGTGTGCCAACTCCTGCCCATACGGAGCCATCAATGAACCGGTCGTAGAAACCGGAAAAAGACGCAGTAATGTAAAAAGGTTAATGGTCTATTTCCTGGTATTGCCCTTATGGGTCGGAATCGGAACCTATGCCGGATCCAAAATGCATGTCCAGCTTTCGAAATTTAACCGGACTGTTTACCTCGCAGATTTAATCCTAGAACATCCCGAAGCTAAAAATGATCCCAACAACATCGATGTGCGGACTTTTATGAGTCTGGGAAAGTCGACCGATCAATTAATTGCGGAAGCAGTGGTCATACGAAAAAAATTCGAAAAAGGCAGCTGGATTTTAGGCGGTTTCATGGGACTCGTTATTGGCAGTAGCCTGATCCGATTATCAACTTTCCGAAAAAGAGACGATTGGGAACCTGATAAAACCAATTGCCTGAGTTGTGCCAGATGCATGCCTTATTGCCCTGTGAAAGAATGACTTGGGACGAGCGGAGGACTTGGACGACAAAAGACATGAAGACTGGGCGACTTGGGCGACTTGGACGACAAAAAGACATGAAGACTTGGGGACTGAGACGACGGAAAGAAAGAAACCGGGAAACGGAGAAAAGAGAAGAGTAGAATAGATTCTGAGCGAAGTCGAAGAGGGTTAGAAAATTTTGGGATTTTACCGCGAAGCGGTTAAAGATTCATATTAATGAAAAACAAGTTGCTAATACCAATAGGTTTATAAAATATTTAATAAGAACAGAATGAAATTTTCAGACAAGGATAAAATCAAACTTGCCGGAAGGATTGGCTGGTTTGCAGCCATTTTTTCCATGGCAATGTCTGTATTGTTGATCGCCAACTTCCTTCAGACCAAACTGAACGATCCGATCAACAACAAAACAATTCCAGCCCTGGTCAAACGGCTGAGCCAGAATCCTGCAGATGAAAATCTGAAAGCCGAGATCAGGGCTTTCGACCTGATGGCCAGAAAAGCATATTTTACCAGTCAAATACAAATACGCACCGGAAGCTATCTGTTAATTCTTGGCGTACTCATAACCATTCTTTCCGTCCGGTCTATTGCATCCTTCACCTCCAAACTTGCAGAAATTGACCACATCGAACATGTGAATGGCCTGGATGAACTGATGGCCAGGAAGTGGGTCATCTATTCCGGATCCGGATTGCTGCTGCTTTCACTGATCTCCGGATTTTTGTCCAGCAATTTACTCTCAGCCTATCAAACCGAGGAATCAACAGCTCCAAAGGAGGAATTAATCGCTTCAAATACAGCACTATCCAATCAGAATCTTCAAATAGTTGCACCTGAAGCCACTGCAAAATCAACCATTAGTCCGGAGATTCAAAAAGTAAAACTTGCAGATTCAGCGAGTCTGAAAACCAATCCGCCTCCATCAGAACAGGTTCAACCCCCTTCGGTTTCGGCTTATCCGACACAAGCGGAATTGAAATCCAATTTTCCTTATTTCCGGGGAGCCGAAGGAATAGGGATCTCCTACCAGAAGAATAGTCTGACAGACTGGAACGGTACCAATGGCAAAAATCTGATCTGGAAGGTAAAAATCCCCAAGCCGGGTTTCAGTTCTCCTATCGTGTGGGGAAACAAACTCTTCGTGACAGGCGCTGATGCCCAGGCGCGAATGGTGTACTGTTATGATGCCAAAAGCGGCCAACTGATATGGGAAGCTTCCGCCGACAAAATTGAAGGTTCTCCGGCAGGTATGCCAAAAGTTACTTCCGATACCGGACTTGCTGCGCCAACAATGGCTACAGATGGTCGTGCAGTTTTTGCCATATTCGCAACAGGCGATGTCATCGCTTTAGACCTCTCAGGCAAACGGCTCTGGGCCCGCAACCTTGGTATGCCTGACAACCACTACGGACATGCCTCCTCCCTGATCATTTCAAAAGATAAACTGCTTGTTCAGTACGACACCAACAAAGCCGGAAAACTGATCGCACTTTCCACTCAAACCGGAGAAACCAAATGGGAAACACTCAGGAAATCCAGGATAGCCTGGTCATCCCCTGCCCTCGTCAACACTGGCAGCCGTATGGAGGTCATCCTTTCGACCAATCCCAATGTGAGCAGCTATAACCCGGAAACGGGAAAGGAATTGTGGTCTGTCGATTGTCTCTCCGGAGAAGTCGGACCTTCTGTCGGATACAGCGACGGAATGGTTTTTGCCGCCAATGAATATGCCAAACTGGTAGGAATCAAACTTGGACCGACTCCGGAAATCGCCTGGGAATCTGATGAATTTCTTCCCGAAGTTTCCAGTCCGCTGGCAGTTAAAGGATTGTTGTTCATCGCCACTTCCTACGGAGTTTTTGCCTGCTTTGATGCCAAAACAGGCAAAAAGTACTGGAGCCAGGAATTTGGTGATCCGTTTTATGCCTCAGCAGTTTATGCAGATGGAAAAGTTTATATCACGGATATGTCAGGAAAAACACACATCGTCAAGGCGACGAAGGAATATCAACTCATCGGTACCCCGGAATTGGGAGAAAAAGCGGTCTGTTCTCCCGTTTTTACCGATGGAAAAGTCTATATACGAGGAATGAACCAATTGTTTTGCTTTGGATCCAAATAACAGGCAATGTCCGTCAGGAAGTTTCCGACCTACCGGGAAATAGCTAACTGCGGAATGACGTTGCCGGTCTTCGATTCAATGAAACAATTGAATACCAAATTAGAAACAAATTGATACAACATACTTGAACGAGCAAATAACAATCTATCAGGAGGTTGACCGGATCATTGGACAAAAGGGCCGATCGGTTGGATCGGTTATTCCCATTCTGCAATCTATTCAGCAAAAATTCAATTACTTGCCTGAAGATGCACTCACCTACGTTTGCCGCAAAACGGATATCACCCCTGATCAGATTATCGGTGTTGCCTCTTTCTATTCCCAATTCAGGATGCATCCGGTTGGAGAGCACATCATCAAGGTTTGCGTCGGCACCGCGTGCCATGTGAAAGGTGCAGACCATGTGCATGATGCGATTCGCCGGCATTTCAAACTGGCAGAGAATGAAGAAACAGATGCCTCCAAAACCTACACGGTCGAAAAGGTTGCCTGTTTGGGTTGTTGCACCCTGGCACCCGTGGTTCAAATAGATGAAATCACCTATGGTCATGTTTCATCCGATAAAATCGAAAATATGCTGGAAGACTTTGAAAGTCAGTCGGCATCATCCGGCTCGGAGAAAGGAATTTTCCGAAGCATGACAGGTCAACAGATACAGGGCGAAATCAGAATTGGACTGGGTTCCTGCTGCGTCGCTTCCGGAAGTGAGGAGGTAAAAAAGGCGGTAGAAGAAACAATCGGAAATACCGGAATCAATGTTAGCCTGAAAAATGTAGGTTGTGTAGGCATGTGCCATCAGGTACCTCTGGTAGAAGTGATTCCATTCAATCAGGAACCAATTTTGTATGCCAAGGTCAAGCCTCAGGACATACAGGGAATCATTGCCAGCCATTTCAAACCTCCCGGATATTTCAACAAATTAAAAAACAACATCTATCACTTTTTCGAAAATGTTCAGACCAGTTCCGTCTGGGAAGGTGTCAAACAGTATTCCATCGATGCGCGGGAGAAAGAGGTCACAGATTTTCTTGACCGGCAGTTTCCAATCGCCACACGATACCGGGGAATCATCAATCCTCTGGATATTGAAGAATACAAGGCTCACCAGGGTTTTGAAGCGTTAAAAACCTGCCTGCATCATTTCAGTGGAGAGCAAATAATTCAGCAAATCAAGGAAAGCGGCCTTCGGGGCCGGGGCGGTGCAGGTTTTCCTACAGGTGTCAAATGGAACATTGTCGCTGGTCAGACTTCCGACGACAAATACCTGATCTGCAACGGCGATGAAGGAGATCCGGGGGCTTTCATGGATCGAATGCTTTTGGAATCCTATCCTTACCGGGTCATCGAAGGAATGCTGATCGCTGCCAAAGCCGTGAATGCCACGAAGGGTTACTTTTACATTCGTGCCGAATATCCGCTTGCAGTGAGACGAATTCGTCAGGCATTGATTCATTGCCGCGAAAACAATCTTTTGGGGGAGGATATTCTTGGCTCAGGCTTTTCGTTCGAAATAGATATTTATGAGGGCGCAGGCGCATTTGTTTGCGGTGAGGAGTCTGCCCTGATCGCTTCCATGGAGGGACAGCGAGGATTCCCCCGAATACGGCCACCCTTCCCTGCCGAAAAGGGATTATGGGGCAAACCCACCCTGATCAACAACACCGAAACTTTCGCGCAGGTCTCCTACATCATGTTGGAAGGATCCGATCGTTTTTCCTCCATTGGCAGTCCGACCAGCAAAGGCTCCAAGGTTTTCGCCCTTGCCGGGAAGATCAACAGGGGCGGACTCATTGAGGTGCCCATGGGCATCACCGTACGCCAGATCGTTGAAGACATCGGCGGCGGTGTCCAGAATGGAAAAAAATTCAAGGCTGTTCAGATAGGAGGACCGTCTGGAGGCTGCGTTCCCATTCAATTGTACGACACTCCCATCGATTATGAATCATTGCTTGAAGTGGGTGCCATGATGGGTTCAGGCGGATTGGTCGTCATGGACGAAGACGATTGCATGGTGGATATCGCACATTATTTTCTCTCTTTTACCCAGCATGAATCGTGTGGCAAATGCACATTTTGCAGGGTCGGAACTAAAAAGATGCTGGATATCCTGACTAAATTCACGATCGGAAAAGGTACCCTGAAGGATCTGGATGAACTGGAGTATCTGGCACGCTGGACGAAGAAAGGAAGTTTGTGCGGTTTGGGCAAATCCGCTCCGAATCCAGTTCTTTCCACCCTCAAATATTTCAGGGAAGAATTTCTGGCACATATTGACGGAAAATGCCCTTCCGGAAAATGCAACGGGCTGATCCGTTACGAAATCAATGATTTATGCATTGGTTGCACCAAATGTGCCCAAAAATGTCCGACAGAGGCCATCTTGTTTCAACCACATCAAAAACATGTAGTCATACACGATCTGTGCATCAAATGTGATGCCTGCAGAACGGTGTGTCCGGTAGATGCAGTAAAAATTATCTGACAAATCAGACCGTTTAATTGATCATCCAGTCTGATGCAATAAATATTTATGATTCAACTTACCATAGACGACCAAATAGTAGAAGCAACCGAAGGCACAACAGTGTGGCAGGCGGCCGGATCCATTGGAATTGACATTCCGGTCATGTGCTACCTGGAGGAAACTGGCCATATCTCTTCCTGCATGATCTGTCTCGTGAAGAATGCCAAAAATGGTCAGCTCTTTGCTTCCTGCTCGACACCGGTTTCCGAAGGTCAGATCATCGTCACCAACGACAGGGAAGTCATCGAATCCAGAAAGAATGCGCTGGAGTTATTGCTCAGTGAGCATGTGGGCGACTGCGACGCACCCTGTCAGGCCGTTTGCCCGGCACACATGAACATACCGCTGATGAACAGGCTTATTGCCAAAGGTGAGTTCGCTAAATCGCTGGAGGTGGTCAAACGCGATATTGCGCTGCCTTCCATTCTGGGCCGGATCTGTCCTGCTCCGTGCGAAGCAGCCTGCCGGCGCAAGCAGGTGGATGATGCAGTATCTATCTGTCTGCTAAAAAGGTTCGTCGGTGATGAAGATATCAATTCAATCGAGCGTTATCATCCTTCAATCGCAGCCCCTACCGGGAAAAAAGTTGCGATCATTGGATCCGGACCTGCCGGATTGGCTGCTGCGTATTATCTCCAACTAAAAGGCCATCAATCGGAGATTTTTGAAAAAGCGGCTCATCCAGGAGGTGCACTTCTGGATATTGACCAAGAAATACTTCCGGCAGAAATTATTCAAACGGAGATAGAAGAGATTCTGTCTTTGGGTGTGTTGCTTCACTTGAATGAGATCATTGATGACGAGCACTTTACCAAACTACAAAGTAAATTCGATGCCATTGTCATCGCCACTGGAACGCATACAGCGGAGAGTTTCATTTTCGGACTTGAAACCAACAACACTGGGATTGTGGCCGACAAATTCAGTTACCAGACGTCCATTCACAAGGTATTCGCGGTAGGAAATGCGCTCCGGACTTCCAAAATGGCAGTCCGGTCGGTAGGCCAGGGCAAGGAAGTAGCTGCCGTCATTGACCATTTCTTCATTACCGGAGAAAGTAAAGGGCACCCTCCACGTTTCAATTCAAAATTTGGAAAGCTCTCCCCCGGAGAATTGGTCCACTATCTGAAAGATTCCGAATCCATTCCACGTCAAAATTCAGCAAAAAAAGGATTTTCAATTGATACGGCCATTCTGGAAGCCAGGCGCTGCATGCATTGTGATTGCCGTAAACCGGAATCATGCCTTTTAAGGGAATACTCACAACAATACCATGCCGATCAAAGACGGTTCAAAGGCGAGGAAAGAAAGAATGCGGAAAAACTGATACACCGCGAAGGGATCGTGTACGAACCTGCCAAGTGCATCAAATGCGGAATATGCGTAAAACTAACAAGCATTCACCGGGAAGAATTCGGCCTGACCTTTATCGGACGCGGATTTGACGTGAAAGTTGGCGTACCTTTCGATGGAAAGATAGAACAAGGCTTAAGAAAAACTGCACTGATTGTGGCGAAAGCTTGTCCGACAGGTGCACTCGCCATGTTTGATGATGAAGAACAACTGAACCTATAATTTCTTCATCCCTACTCGTGACAAATAACTGCTCTTGGCTAAAACGGGGTCTGCATCAAGGGCGATGTACAAAATTGTTTTAACATCAATGACAACAGCCTGTAATTTGGAAAGATCAGGAGAAACGAAACTGGTGGGTTTCTTGTCGTAGTTATGATTTGATGCCATGATATTTAATATATTAAATTAAAAAACCGATCTATGCCCAACTTAAGCAAAAAGAGCTTAAATAATCATTGGTTTTGCCTCAAAATGAAGTACCGGGCATGAACCGCAGAATTGTTGCAAGTTACTCATTTTTATCCGAATTCCTGTATAAAAGTCATACTTTTGATGAAAATATTTATAATAATTCCAAATAAACCGGATAACGCAGCTAAACCGTGAACTGACATGAATTTCTTTCACCCTCAGTTCTTCGATTAGTTCGAATAGTTTGGTAATTTTAAGCCCTTGAGTTGGAAATTTTTAATTTTAATTGTGTGAATAAGTCATTCCCCTACCCTTTTCTCAGAAAGAATCTCTCCTATTGCAACCAATCTCATGGTCAAATTTCAAAGGTCGATCGGCCATTGAGCAACCTGATACAGTTTCGAATTTTCATGCTGTTTTTTTTCTGTCACATCGGAATTTTTCAAGTCGCAGGACAGCCAAACTGGCCGGGTTTCAGGGGTAATCAGCAATTGACAGGCGCTACATCTCAAACCATTCCCGATTTTCCGCATTTGTTGTTTTCATTCCCTACCGGGGATGATATCAAGGCATCACCCGTTGTTGCAGGACAAACCATTTTCTGCGGTTCAACAGATGGAAACATGTACGCGATTGGGCTGGATGGGCAATTGAAATGGAAATTCGCCGGAGGCAATTCGATTGAGGCACCGGCATTGTGGATCGAAAATTCAGTGGTCTTTGGTACGCTCGACGGATGGTTCTTCCGGCTGGACGATAAAACCGGCAAGCAATTGTGGAAATATAAAACAGACAACCAGATCATGGGCTCGGCCAACTGGCACAAAGACAGGACAAAAATCAGATTACTGGTTGGAAGTTACGATTACAATCTGCACGCAGTAGGGCTCGCCAAAGGGGATAGCTTATGGCGCTACGAATCTGACAATTACATCAATGGTGCTCCGGCCATCTACCAGAAATATGCAGTATTTGGTGGCTGCGACGGCTTTATCCATCTGGTGAACATTGAAACCGGCAAGGTTTTTAAAAAAATCAGGCTAGAAACTTACATCGCATCATCCCCGCTAATTGAAGGTCATCTGGCATTTGTAGGAGATTATGAAGGCCGATTTTTTTGCCTGGATCTGGAAGCCGGCAAGGTTGCCTGGAGTTTTAAGGATCCCGGAATGAATCTGCCTTTTCTCGCATCCCCTGCACTGAGCGAAAACCTCCTTGTCATCGGGAACCAGGACCGGTTTCTCTACTGTATCAACAAAAACTCAGGAAAACTCATCTGGAAAGTCAAGACAAGTAACCGGATTGAGTCATCGTCCGTAATATCCGGGAACAAGGTCATTACCGGAACAATGGATGGAATACTCTATATTCACGACCTTAAAACCGGAAATGAACTTTGGAAATATGAACTGGGAAGTCCAATTACAGGAAATCCTGCCGTCTGTTCCGGAAAAATTGTTGTAGGTGCAGGAGATGGAAGAATTTATGTGTTTGGTGTTAAGAACTGAGATAAGGAATTAGAGTTAAGATAAATTGTTGGCAGAAGACCTATTAAGTAATGTTCAAATAATATTGTCGTACTTTTTTCTTTGCGATCTTAGCGGGCTTTGCGCGACACAAAAGGCAAATTGCCCAAAACTGGACAATTTGAAACTACGACATTTAATTGTTCTTCTAACTTGATATTCTGATTAGATGAGCCACATCGTGGCGAAATATTGGTAGAATAGGAATTCAAAAACAAAATTCGAAGAGAAAAGCAATACAATAATTATGAAGATTGTACATATTATACCGGGTTCCGGTGGAAGTTTCTATTGCGGGAACTGTCTGCGCGACAGCAAATACGTCAAAGCGCTGAAAGACCTCGGACATCAGGTAATCAAAGTGCCGATGTACCTGCCCTTGTTTGACGATGCGCATGACCTGAATGACGTACCGGTTTTTTACGGTGCCGTTAACTTATATTTGAAGCAGCGTTTTCCGCTTTTCAGGCACATGCCCACTTTCGTTGAACATGCTTTGGATTCGAAAAGCATTTTACATCTGGCCGCACAAAAGGCCGGATCGACCAGAGCCAAAGGCCTTGAAGAAATGACCGTTTCGATGCTTTTGGGGGAAGAGGGACAACAAAAAGAAGAACTTGAACGAATGGTGGATTGGCTGGTCCATGAAGCCAAACCGGACGTAATTCATCTGTCCAATGCCTTGCTTCTCGGTCTGACCCGCCGGATCAAACAAAGACTCAATATTCCGGTCGTTTGTTCCCTGCAGGACGAGGATGTCTGGGTGGACGTGATGACCGACAAATACCGCGCGGAGGTTTGGGATCTGATGAGTGAGCGAGGCCGGGAGGTAGACGCTTTCATTTCGGTCAGCGATTTTTATGCGACTGAGATCAGGAAAAAAATGACCATCCGGGATGATCAGCTGTTTACTGTCCACATTGGCGTAGATGCTGCAGATTATTTCCCCGAACAAATATCAAAAAAATCACCCGTGATTGGTTTTCTCTCGCGTCTCTGCGAGGAGAACGGGTTGGCAGTTCTGGTAGATGCCTTCATCTTGCTCAAGCAAGATAGTGCCTACCATGAAGTTGTTCTGAAACTAACAGGCGGAAGCACTGCGGATGATCTGCATTTCATCAGGGACCAGAAAGCGAAGTTATCAAAAGCGGGACTCGAAAAATGGGTGATTTGGGCGGATGAATTTGAAGGCGAAGAAAGACAGAAATTCTTCGACACGGTCAGCGTTATTTCTGTTCCGGTTCTGAATGGGGAAGCTTTCGGACTTTACCAGCTGGAAGCCATGGCTTCAGGCATACCGATGGTGCAACCAGCCCTCGGTGCATTTCCGGAAGTGATCAATCTCAGCGGCGGCGGCTTGGTGTATACACCCAACGATGCAGCATCCCTGGCCAAAGCCATCGGCTCCGTCATCCTGGACAGCAACAAACTTCAGGAATTGAGTGATGCAGGCCTGTCGGGAGTGCAGGAACATTTCGATATCCATGAACAATCTAAAAAGTTGATCAAGGTTTATGAACACGTAGTGAAGGTCCAAAAAGAAAATTCAGACATCCAAAATAACCTCTTTGCAGGAATTTAGAATCACATACCAATATGAGCATTCTGACTCTGGAGAAAGTCTCCAAAACCTATTTCAATGAAAGTGGCTCAAAAGGCCGGATGATACTGGAAGAACTCGACTTTCAGATCAAAAAGGGAGAAAGCATAGCCATTATCGGGCCTTCGGGATCCGGCAAAACCACCTTGCTCAATCTGATCGGTACCCTGGATAAGCCCGACACAGGACAAATTAATTTTGATGGTCTGGAAACGACATTGCTCAACGAAAAAGACCTGGCAAAATTTCGAGGTTCGAAAATCGGATTCGTGTTTCAGCTTCACCATCTGCTTCCCCAACTTTCCCTCCTTGAAAATATTCTTCTGCCCACCTTGTCCGATAAAATCCATCAGGGAGTTGACTCGATAGCCCACGCAAACCGTCTCATCGAACGCCTTGGACTTTCCGAAGTTGCCAGCCAAAAACCGGCAGAACTTTCCGGCGGAGAGTGTCAGCGAACCGCTGTTGCAAGAGCACTGATCAATCAACCTGACCTTCTGCTTGCGGATGAACCTACCGGTGCACTGGATCATCAGTCCGCCCTTCAACTTGTTGACCTTTTGCTGGAAATAAACCGCGAAAAGGGCACGACCCTGCTTGTTGTGACCCACTCGATGGAAATCGCTCAAAAAATGGACACCCTCTACTCCATCTCGAAAGGCAAGCTAATCAGATTGAATTAATTTCTAATTACGATCTCATATCTCATTTACCTATGTTCCCCTCCCAATTTGTCTTAAAATCCATCTGGCACTACCGCAAGCTCAATCTGACGGTGGTCATGGGTATCGCTTTATGCACGGCGATTATTTTGGGGGCGCTGATCATCGGTGATTCTGTACAATTTAGCTTACAACAGATCACGACGCAACGGCTTGGACGCACATCTCTGGTAGTTACAACAGGAGAAAGGCTTTTCGGGAAACACCTGAGTGAGGAAATTTCGAAAAAAAGTGGAATTGAAACAACCTCCTTACTGCGATCTACAGGTATTGCAGTGATCGACGGGGGCAAATTTCAACTCAACCAACTGGCAGTATGGGGTGTTGAACCGGGACTGGATTATTTCTCGGATCAACCCGGCACATTTGATTTGAAAGGCAACGAGGCGGCCATCAATGAAAATCTGGCAACATTGGCAGGCATCAAAGCCGGAGATGAAATTCTGCTGCGTGTCAATCAACTGAATACTTTTCCTGCCAATACGCCGTTTGTAGCCTCAACCGGAACATCCGTTGCATTCCGTGTTTTAGTAAAACGGATACTGAAGCCTCATGAAATGGGAAATTTTAGCCTGCTGAATGTCCAGTCGGCTCCGCGCAACATTTTTCTCAACCTGAACTGGCTGAATGACCAGATGAAATTGAAACAGAAAGCCAACGTCCTACTTGTCAGCCAAGGAACGAACGAAACTGAGTTGAACCGCCTCCTGCAACAAAGCTGGACACCGGAAGACCTGAATCTTACAATTCATGAAAATCAATCCTTCAATTACACGGAACTCGTTTCGGACCGGGTTTTTATTGAACCAACAGTGGAAGAATTTTGTATCCGGGAGTTATCCGGATCCTATCCTGTTTTCAGCTATTTCATCAATGATTTCAGCTTTCGCAGGAACCATACCCCCTATTCATTTGTATCAACCGACACGACACTGTCAGATCAGCAAATACGGGTAAGTCAATGGCTGGCCGATGACCTGAAATTAAAGGTAAAAGACACTGTCAGACTAAGCTATTTCGAAATTGGTCCGCTGCGGAAGCTGATACAAAAAGAGTCCGCTTTTGTCGTAGAAAATATCTACGGAATGGAGGGTTCGTGGGCTGATCCAAGCCTGATGCCACAAATTCCCGGCCTTTCAGATGCAGGAAATTGCCGCGACTGGAAAACCGGGGTTCCTGTGGATCTACAGAAAATTAGAACCCAGGACGAATCTTACTGGAAACAATACAAAGGGACCCCGAAAGCCATTGTCTCACTACAAACTGCCAAGAAAATATGGGGAAACCGTTTTGGCCGGTCAACGGCGATCCGGGTCAGTGGGTTAAAGGCCAATGAATTGACGAAATCCCTTCTTGCAGGCTTATCCCCGGCGCAGACAGGTATCGCAGTAAAAAATGCCAGATCGGAAGGTTTGACAGCAGCAGCGAATGGTGTCGATTTTGGGCAACTCTTTATCGGGCTTAGCTTTTTTGTACTGGTAGCCGCATTTTTGCTGGCCTATTTGCTATTCAGGCTATTCCTTGGTTTCAGAAAAAATGAAACAGCTACCTTGTTTGCGCTCGGATTCCCGTTGGATAAAATCAGAAACCTATTTCTGGCGGAAGCCTCCGTGATTGTTTTGGCAGGAATTCTGATCGGAATCCCATTGGGAATGGCCTATAATTATCTGATATTAAAAGCAATAAATACCATTTGGTTCGATATCGTCGGTACTTCTATTGCGCAGATTTATTGGCGTCCCATTTCAATTTACATTTCGGTTTTGGCGAGTATCGTCATTTTCATGCTGACTTTTGCCGGAATATTGCATCGTTTTCTAAATAATGAGGTAGTAAAGATTCGTCAACAGCGGAAAAACAAAACCAACCGTCAAGGTAAATGGTCTATGGTTTCAGGAATTCTCCTGATACTTGTTTCGGTTATCAGTGGGTCAACCATCGGCTTGGACGGGGAAATCAATCCTGAATTATTTTACATCAGTGGGTTCTGTTTGTTGCCAGGACTACTGCTACTGCTTGATTATTTGCTCAGAAGACGCAACATGAATGGATCAATCCTACCATTTTCACTGCAATCTTTAATTTTGAAACGCCTGGCACAGGATCGAAAACGGACTTTGCTTTCTGTAAGCTTCCTGGCATTCGGAATTTTTCTGGTTGTTACTACCGGATTGTACCGTCAGGACGGATCCCTTCATGCAGAATTGGCTTCCTCCGGGACCGGGGGCTATGACTATCTGATCGAGACAACACTGCCTGTTCTTTTTGATCCAGGTACGCCCACCGGGAAAAAAGAGTTGGGTCTGCCTGCAGATGCCCTTACTGTTGCATTCCATGTCCAGCCAGGCGATGATGCCAGTTGCCTGAATCTGAACAGGATCACCCGTCCCCGGATCATTGCCTGCAATCCGGATCAGTTCAGTGCCCGTTCCGCTTTTACCTTCACCTCCGGCACATCAGAACTAGATAGAGACCATCCCTGGAATTCTCTCAATAATGAATTACCGGATCATCTGATTCCGGCATTTGCCGATCAGACAGTAATCCAGTGGGGACTGGGAAAGCACATTGGAGACACACTCGTTTACAGGGATGAATCTGGCATTCCATTGAAAATCAAACTGATTGGCGGACTCGAAAATTCAATTTTTCAGGGGAATATCATCATCACGGAAGATTTCTTTGTCAAGGCTTTTCCTTCTGTAAGCGGGGGAAATATGTTCCTGATCAAGTTTCAGCAGACACAGCTCAACCTTACTGATTTGCAGGAGGATTGGCGTCCCTATGGCCCCGACATTAAGGGAACTGCACTACGACTTGCAAGCTTCAACAGGATCGAGAATACCTACCTCAACATCTTCCTGATGTTGGGAGCGCTTGGTTTATTGATTGGCACAATCGGTCTCGGCGTACTTATCTTCAGGATTACTTTGGAACAAATTCCTGAATTTGCGCTTCTGCAATCCATTGGGTTTCCAAAATCCACAATCTACAGAATCATTTTTACAGAAAAACTCTTACTGATTGTCGCTTCAATTCTGATCGGAATCATTCCCGGCACAATGAGTGCCTTACCCTTTTTGATTTCATCTCCCCATTCAGGATTATGGATCTGGCTGCCGTCCGTTTCGCTGGTGGTTCTGATTTTTGGATTAATATCAGTTTCAATGGCCATTAAAATGGCTCTCAGGAATCAACTTGCCGCCGCTCTTCAGGGAAGTTGAATTGAAAGGCTTCCACGAAGAAATAATACAATGGATTTCAACCTCGATATAACAGAATTAAGTTGATTCCAACTGATGTGTTGATCTCATCTGGAAAATATTGAATTGGAAATATATCCCAACCTCCTAATTATATGACTTGTACCACCACAAAAAAATATTTGGTTGTCTGTTTCATTTAAGACAAGTCATATTGCCAAATAAATACAATTTTCTATTTGTTGATTTCTATTCTTCTGACTTAAGTACAAGTATACTGATCCGGTAAATGGCTGGACTTATCATTGCACAGATACCCTTACTTTCCGTAACCGATTAAGGGATGGCATCAATGAATGGCAGAACGAAAATCCGGCTAATTACAATTAATCGGATATTGCAATCCAACAATAAACCGGCTGTTCTGAATAGGACATCCGGTTTATTTATTTGGGGAATTCTTATTTGCTTTCTCCTCCGCTGAATATTTCACAAAAGAAAGAGATTGAGGAGAATTTAGATTCACCTCAAGGGATGAATGGCGCAAATTTATTCATTCATCAAACTCAATGCATCTTTGACAATTGGCATCATTGATTCAATTTCAAAAGCTTTTCCCTGATATATTTTCCCGATTCGGTCAACTGCTCAAACGTCCAGCCACCTTCAGGCGGAGCTCCGGGCAAAAGCAGAGCGGTAGTTTCAGTTTTATCAGTCACATTCCAATTGGCCCAGCTTAACTTGCACTTTTCCATCCAGTCCATCCAGACCTCCGTTTTTTGATGGTCAAATACCCCGTTGCCATTGGATTCTCCTACACCCCATTCCGTTACAAAAAGGGCGATACCTCGATTCATGGCCAACTCTGCCTTCGCGCGCAACTTTTCCTGGTGATTGGGATCAGAGGCATAAAAATGAAAAGAATAGACCAGGTTACTGAAGCCGGAGATCGGATCACCGGCAGCTACATCCACATCCTGGTCCCACCTTGGACTTCCGACAACAATGATATTTTTCGCATCATATTGACGGATGGATTTGATCACTTCTTCTGAATAGCTTTTTACCACGTCCCAGTTTTGTTTCGCAGGTTCATTGAAGATCTCATAAATTATGTTGGGCACTCCTGAATACTTCCTTGCCATTCCGGCAAAAAAAGCCTTTGATTCCTCCAAATGCAACTCTGCGTTATGATCATGCCAGTCGATCAGGACATAAATCCCTTCATGGATGGCCTGATCTATTACGATGGTCATGAGCCTCATCTGTTCTTCCCGGCTGGTCAGATAGCCACCTTCCGGTTGAACAGCCATTGAGGCTCTTAAAATTGAAATATGGAAGTCTTTGGCAAGCCAACTGACGGCCTCTGCGTTGTAATACTTCTTACCTCCCCAGAGGCTCCACGAAAGTGATATACCTCGCAATTGGGGCGACTGTCCCATTTGATCCACCATTTGATTTCCATCAACCCGGAGGGCTCCGTGGATATCGACAGGACGTTTTGGCTGAATCGCCGTTAACTCAACTGAAAACGATAAAAAAGCAGAAAAAATGAGAATAGTACGGAACATGTCAATTGTGTTTTGGAAGTGCTGTAGTGATTTAAACTTCCAAATTTACATTTTTTTTATGACTGCTGATTATTTGGATATTAGCAGATTAAAAGAGATAGCTAATGAAACCGGATTTGAAACCTGAGTTGATAAATCGCGGAGTTTGTATTGGATGGTGTAGGTTCCGGCTGTCAATTGACCAATTACAATCGTATCATTTCTTAACATACACGGCAATTTCATCATACTGTTGAAGTGCTTTTCAATGTTAACTATGTTGCCGGTTTTAGTCACCCCATCCAGCAAATTGTACTGACAATCTTCAAACAATACCAGCCTGACATTGTCTGTTGAAGTCGGTGAAAGAGGAATAATCTTCATATTGTACTTTCCCGGATCGTAAATTGGGGTATATTCGACCGGAGGAACCAAAACCTGTTTGGTACAGGAGAATATTCCAAGGAATAAAATCAGAGGTAGACAACGGATAATCATGACTGATGACTTTTATTTGTAATTTTATATCAATTATCATACCAAACAAAATGAAAAACTTGATTTCTGTTCTCATTATCTTTCTTTTTGCTGCCACTCTTTTTGCACAGACACCCAAAAAATATGTCCTTGTCCTGCATGGCGGAGCCGGAGTGATGTCGGAAAAATCGATGACTCCGGCCATCCAAAAAGAATACCTGTTGGTGTTGAACCATGCGCTCCAAACCGGTGATTCTGTTCTGGCAGCAGGTGGCACGAGCATGGATGCAGTGGGGAAAACCATCATGGTCATGGAAGACTCTCCGTTGTTTAACGCCGGCAAAGGCGCTGTATTTACCCACGAGGGAACCGTCGAACTGGATGCTTCCGTGATGGACGGAAAAACATTGGCAGCCGGTGCCGTAGCCGGGATTAAAGACATCAAAAACCCAATTCTGCTTGCAAGAGCAGTTATGGAAAAATCCGAACATGTCTTGCTTACCGGAAGCGGAGCCTCTCAATTCGCATTAGAGCAAGGGTTTAAACCCGTCCCAAACAGTTATTTCTACACCGATAAAAGAAGGCAGCAGTTAGAGGAATTGCTCAAAAAAGAGCGCATAGCTGGCATCAATGACAAACATGGAACTGTAGGTTGTGTGGCCCTGGATACCTTCGGTAACATTGCATCCGGCACTTCAACCGGTGGTATGTCCAACAAAAAATACGGCCGGGTTGGCGATTCTCCCATTATCGGCGCCGGAACCTATGCCAACAATAATACAGGTGGATTTTCCTGTACTGGTCATGGCGAATACTATATCCGGCTTGGGTTTTCGAGGGATATATCTGCCTTGATGGAATACAAACAAATGGATGTTCAAAAAGCCTGCCAGGCAGAAATTGAAAAATTAACAAAATTGGGCGGCACAGGTGGTGTGATTGGTTTGGATCAATCAGGAAACGTCGCCATGGAATTCAACACATCCGGCATGTTCAGGGGATTTATCAAATCAACAGGTGAAAAGTACGTGGCCATCTTCAAATAAATGATGGTCTCCCGGGTCAATCAGGCTTTGAATTCCTTCGGCCATTGTTTAGGTTCACTCTTTAACAGGCAGTTCTGTTCAAAGGCTATTCAATCAAAAAATACAATTGTCATCCAAAGAAAAAAACCAGGACTTTCGCCCTGGTTTTCTTTTGAATTATTTGTAAAGTACCGGCTTCCCGAGCCCTACTGCTTCCAGAGGTTCGAGTTGTGTCTTGGCATCACCTACGACCACATAATACATTCTCGAAGGATCAATGTATTTGTTGGTAAATTTCACTTGCTGTTCCACAGTAAGTGCTTTGACATAAGCTTCCTCCTTTTTGATGTAATCTGCAGGAAGATTATTTCCCGTCATGGTATTCAGCATTCCCATCAATCCGCTAAGCGTCTCAAAACGCAGCGCATTGCCCTTGAGCAGGGATGATTTGGTGAAATCAACAAAATCCTGAGAATTTCCTTGTCTGTATTTCTCCATCTCAGTTTTGAAAATAGTCACTGATTCGACCGTAGAATTGGTACGAACTTTCGAAGATGCGATAAACTCACCAAAATCATTGCTTCCGCTAAAATTGGATCTTGCACCATAGGTAAAACCCTTTTCTTCACGCAGAATAAGATTCAAAACTCCATTGAATGAACCGCCAAGCTTATAATTGGCCACTGAGGCTGCATAATAGTCAGGATTGGAACGCGGAATGGAAGGAGTGCCGATAGAAATAACCGATTGTTTGGCCCCCGGAACATCAACAAAATATATTTGTGATTTTTCCGGAGCAGCAGGCATTTGAACCTTTGGTATAGTTACATTTTTGGCAGCCCATTTTTCATTCAGGGAAGTCAGGGCTTTCATCACTTTGGCTTGGTCAATATTTCCAACCACCAGCATTTCAGAGATCGATGGAGAAATGTATTTGGCATAATATTCTTTCAGATCATCGATCGTAATCGATGCCACTGAGCTAGCCGTTCCGGAGGCATCAACGGCAAGAATGTTGTTGCCGAAAATAAGTTTGTTCAAAGTCTGGGAAGCAAGGAATTCTGGATTGGCTGAATTTCTTCTGATACCATTGATGATCCTGCTTTTGGCCAGGGCAAATTGCTCCTTGTCCCATCTTGGCTCAAGCAAAATCTCTTCAACCAATGCCAATGATTTTTCAAAATTGCGCGTAAGCATACCACCGGAGCTGCGAAATCCACCTGATCCAACTTCAATGGTAATATTTTCATTGTCAGAGCCTACACGGATAGAAGCGCCCACCAGGCCGATTGCATCTTCAAGTTCCTCAGGCGTTTTGTTTTTGGTTCCTTCGTTCATCATGGTAGCAACCAGATTGGCCACTCCTGCCTTGGCTACATTGTCCAGCTTATGCCCGCCATCAATTTTGATGGAATACTGAACCAATGGCAATTCGGTCTGTGAAATACCCCATACTTTGAGTCCATTTGGCAATGAGGCTGACCAGGCTTTTGGAATTGTAACTTCCGGATCTGGGCCAGAGGCAGGTTTGATGGACCGGTCAAGCTTTGTTTTTGTTTTCACAATCGCTTCATCGGCAACTTTAACATCCTTAACTTCAGCAGCTTTGGTAACATCTTCCTCCACAACTCCAGCGTTGACAGATCCGGCTACGATTAAACTGACATCGCCTTTGGGAACAAAACTTGTCTCAATAAAATTCTTCCCTTTGAGGTATTTGGCAAAAACAGCTTTGACATCTGCCATGGTAACTGCCTGGGTATTGGCCAGATCTTTCTTGTAAAATTCCGGGTCTCCGGTGTAAATATTGTATTCTGCTAATGTAAAAGCCTTACTTTGAACACTTTCAAAAGAATTATAGAAGCGTGTTTCATCACTCGCCTTGATCCTGGTAAGATCCTCTTCTTTAAAACCATCTTTTTCAAATTTATCAAAACCCTCGAAAACCGCTTTTTCAATCTCTGTCAAATTAACACCCGGATTGGCTGTCACAGAAACAGTAAATGAACCTGCCAGTTCCTGTGAACCATTCCTGGCCATGACGCGAGATGTCAGTTTCTTGTCTTTGACCAAAATCGTGTAAAGCGGAGACTTCTTGGTTCCGGCCATCAATTCACCCAAGAAATTCAGGGCATAGGAATCTTTTGAATAGCGCTCGGCGGTGGGGAAAACCATCGTCAGCATTGGAACTTTGGCGAAATTATCTTCCTGATAAAGCTTTACCGTAGCAGGCAACGAAACAGGTTGGGGTTTGCGCTTCCCAATCGCTTCACCTTGAGGAATTTCACCGAAATATTTTTCAATCATTGCTTTGACTGTCACCTTGTCTATGTCACCTGCAACTACCAGTGTTGCATTGTTAGGCGAGTAGAATTTTTGATGAAAGGCCTTCACGTCTTCCACAGTTGCATTGGTCAAATCTTTCATGTCACCAATTACAGTCCAGCTGTAGGGATGACCCTTGGGATACAGCGTGCGCGCAATCACCTCCTGGTTGAAACCATAGGCAGCATTGTCGACACTTTCCCTTTTCTCGTTTTGAACCACATTCTGTTGGTTGACCAGAGCCGATTTAGTGACCATATTTTCGAGATAGCCCATGCGATCTGACTCCATCCAAAGCGCCATTTCAAGCGCGTTTTTAGGAACTATTTCGTAATAATTGGTCCGGTCCTGACTGGTACTCCCATTCAGCGTTCCACCGGCTCCCTGGATATATTTAAAAAACTGATCTTCAGGCACATTTTCTGATTTCTGAAACATCATGTGTTCAAATAGATGGGCGAAACCTGTCTTTCCAAGCACTTCCCTGCTCGAACCAACATGATAATAAATGGCAACTGCGGCGATAGGATCAGACTTATCCTGGTGCAACACCACGGTCAATCCGTTTTTTAAGGTGTATTTTTCAATCGGCATGGATAACCCGGCCTCTTTGGCCTTCAACTCAAAAGAAAAAATTAGAAATGCACCAAAGAGCAACATCAAAACGATTTTTTTCATAAAAAAAATTTTAGTTAGTAAAGTAAACCATAGAAACAAAAACGAACTAAATTGCATAAAAAGTATTGATCTTATGATGCGATCATGTAAGTATGTAACTTAATGAATAACTGATATTCATCCGTTTATGTCACTCGGTTTGAACTTAGACTACATCAATGCCCTTTGGTTTACTTTTCCCTTTTTTTTTTAATTTTACAACTTCAGATCAACACTGTTAACGACTAAAACTTCTATTATGACCAGCGTTTCGCCAACGAAGAGGGGTTATCAAATAACCTTCTTATTGTTCGCCTTTGCCGTAATATTTTCTGCTACACAAGCCCAAAACAGGGATGGAAAGATTTTACAGGGTGAAAAATGGCAAAAGTTTATTGCCGGAAATTCAAAAGCGGATTTTTATGTTTCTCCTACCGGGAATGACCAATGGAGCGGAACATTGCCGGAATCCAATGCCGCCAAAACAGACGGTCCTTTTGCTACGATACTGCAGGCTCAAAAGGCTGTCAAAATACTCAAATCAAAAGTTTATTTTCCAAAAGATCCTCCAGTAGAAAAAAGGTGGATTGGATCTCCCCATCCGCTCGGACGAGGTAAGGACATTCTGGTTTATATTCGGGAAGGTCATTACTATTTAAACCAGCCTTTGCAATTTGAACCGGCCGACGGTGGAGAACGTGTCGAAACCAATTTGCCTACAGGCGCCTTCGAATACCACAAAATAAAGGACCATTATGTCACTTATGCGGCCTATCCGGGAGAAAAGCCGGTCATTTCAGGCGGACTACCCGTTACGGCATGGAAGCAGAAAAAAGGTGTCTGGACTGCTCAACTCATTGCAGACTCGGTGAGCATGTTCCTGATCGACGGAAAAAAGCAAACTTTGGCAAGAAAACCAAATACCGGTTATTTTATTCCAACCTCCGTTTCAAAAAAGACGGATGAACTAACTTTCAGCAAAGGAGATCTTGAACCATGGAAAGATCTGGCCGGAAACAGGGTTGTGATGCTTCTGCGCTGGCATACAGGAATCAACAGTTTCAGCAGAATTGATTCCAAAACTGGTACCGCCTTCCTGAAAGCTCCGCAGGAAGGTATCGTTGTTGTACCACCCAGATATTACGTCGAAAATTTGAAATCCTTGCTCGACACTGCGGGGGAATGGTATTTTGATAAAAATGCCAAAGAACTCAGTTATATTTCACCACGCGAGACCGGAGATCCAAACCAGGCAAGCGCTTCCATAGCCAAACTAAATAAATTGGTCGTTGTCGTGGGTGAAAAAGGTCATCCGGTGCGGAACCTGAGGTTTTACGGATTGATTTTCGAAGGTCTTGAAGCCGGTAACAGCGCCATATCCTTCGAATATGCCCATGCCTGCGAATTGGCCGAAAGTACCATCCGTTCGTGTGCAGGAACCGGAGTATATGTAAAGGCAGGCTGCTATCAGACAAGAATTCAAGGGAACAGCATTGAATCCATAGACAACGGTGGAATTTACGTCATCGGCTCACTCAAACCTGTCTGGCAAAGCGAAGTGGATTACAACAAGGGAGTTACCACCGGAACCGGAGGTGAAAGTTCAAAAATTATACGCGAAACGGTCATTTCCCATAACCGCGTTTCAGATTGCGGAGGTAACAGTATCTACGCAAGCAACTCCCTTTCAACCACTATCTCTCATAATTATATCACCAAAACCAGAGGCAGATATGGAATCGATGTGGGTGACTGGTCCAACCAGGAAGATGCCCTTGATGGAAACTACCTCGTCGAATACAATCATCTGGACGATGTACAGCAGGATGCCGATGATTCAGGTGCAATAAAGACTGCCGGAATGGTCTTCAATTCTGTGGTGAGAAGGAACCTGATTCATCGGGTTCACGCAGGATTTTTCAACGACAATGTAGGATTCTGGTTCGACAACATGTCGCAGGGTTGGGTGACTGAAGAGAATATTTATTATGATCTGGAACAGGGAGAAATGAAATATTGTGCGGCTCAACCCGAGGACAATACCTATCGGAATAATTTCAAAATCGAAAAACCAATCTATGAACCGGAGATTTTTCTGGAAGGAGAACCCGATTTTCGCTACAGTAAACTGAATATAGTTCCTTCCGGACAGCCCTCCGGCTCCTACCCTGCCGGCAGCGTAATCCAGCTTTCAGCGGAAGTTTTCAATAACGGTACTTCAGGAATATCTCCTGTTGAAATGTACCTCGACGGGAAAATTTATGAAAAGAAACTTTTCCCTGTCATCACGAAAAACAGCCAGATCATCAATTTTCAACTGAGAATCTACGATGCCGGAGAACATCTCCTCTCAATTGGTACAACACCACATCAAAAAATAAACATTGAAGGATCCAAACCACCTGTCGTATTTGAAAATTTCAAACTATCATCCGAAAGGTGCCTCGAAGGTGAAAAAATCAGCCTTCAGGCGACAGCCAAAAATCTTACTTCCCAAAATCAAAAACTGACTACTGCAGTATATCTGGATGACCACACTCAGCAGGAGACCAGACTGGAATTGAACGCAGATGAGTTACGAGACATCCACCTCGATCTGCAAATTCCTGCCGGTACCCATACCGTCAGAATTGGCAATAGCGCTGCCGCTACGATTCTCGTTCAACCCAAAAACAGCTTGGATATCAGCCAGATGAAAATTCTGGAGTATGGTTCTCCAAGGGCAAAACCCTTTACAATTGAAGCTGACCCTCAGCACAACAGGTATAAAATCTCTGCCTGTGGCTCTGATTTTTACCATGCTGAAGACTCCTATGCTGCGGCCTATTTAAAAGGAATCAAGGGCGATTTCGTTGTTGCGGTCAAAATCAATCAGTTTGGCGAACGAACCCATGAGTGGTTCCGAAGTGGCATTTTTGTTCGCAATGACATCGCAAAGAGTTTCGATGTGCAGCCAGGAAGCAAGGGCTCGGTTTTGCTTTTTGGGACTCCCGGACGAGCAGGCATCCAATACGATGAATTTGCCAATGGCTGTATGCACAAAGCCAGCAGCCAAAACCTGCCTGAGCACAGTAAAACACCAATTTATCTGAAGCTGGTCCGTCATGGCAACAGTTTCAGCGGGTATGTGAGTTTGGATGGGATCAAATGGATCATTGAAAAACAATCGACGGATATTCCTTCATTGAATGAATCCGTCGATATCGGCCTTGCCGCCGGCGGACCGGATGCCCGTCAATATTGGGTGGAATTTACAGACTGGAAAATTGAAGTTGCCCAATGAAGAAGAAAGACACGAAAACAAGCCGACGCCTGTTCATTATCATTTTTCTGGTCATCATGATTCCGGTTTTGATTGCATCCCGGATTTGGAAACATCGTCATATACCCATTGAAAAACCTACCGGGAAAATTGGCTTTCATGAAGTCCGGACAGAGCACAATGGGCTCCTCCTGCCTTGGACAACCTGGGAAGATGCATTAAAACGGGAGATGAACTGGTATTACCATGCCCCTATCGGAAAATCGGGTTATCCGGTTTATTTCTATGCCACTTTCATCGGTGATGATTACCTTCCCTACAAAAATGAAATAATCCCTTGCACGCAGCTAGGGATGGGCATCCTTTCCTATCTGAAGTATTGGGAATATTTTGGAAAATCGGATAGTCTGCCATTGAAATATGCCGAACAAATGGGTGTATTCCTTGCTGATCTGGCATCGACTCCAAATGCAGGCATTTATTCCAATTTCCCTCGCTCCACCGGAAACCATGAAAATATTCCGCTGACAAAAAGTTCGCAGGGGGATGCCAAATATGGGGAGCAGGTGATCGAACCCGACAAGGGTGGAATTGCCGGATACGCTTTTCTCCAACTTTACAAAAAAACCGGCAAAGTAATCTTCGGACAGCGAGCGCTGGACGTAGCCAGGGTGCTGGCAGAAAATATGCGGCATGGAGACAAGTCGCACGCGCCATGGCCTTTCAGGGTAGATGCCTATACCGGGAAACACTGGGGCGAACGCAACGGAAACATGGTTTACATCCTGCGCTTGTGGGACGGACTTGCAGAAATTGGAAGCAGTGAATTTTTAGCTCCACGCGACCGACTTTGGCATTGGATCAAGGAGGTACAGTTGAAAGCCTCCGACAGCAAAGGCAGCTCACACTGGGTACAGTTCTTTGAAGACATGACCGAAGAAGACAACCGCAACTCGTGGGCTCCTCTGGAAATGGCCAGGTATCTGATCGAAAAAAAGGAAAAACTGGATCCAGAATGGAAAACCATGGCGCAACAGTGCATCGACTTTGCAATGGATCATTTTGCAATCCAAATGCCGGGAGGTGTTACGCTGATGGGAGAACAGGATTCTGACCTGCGTCCGTGGGGAGGTGCATGTTCCAAACTGGGAGGGGTTGCTGCGCTATTCTATGCCGCAGGTGGCGGTGACCAATACCGCGAAATTGCCCTGCGTAACCTGAACTGGGTTACCTATTTTATCGATACGGATGGTGGTCCGGCGGCTATGTGTGACCTCAAAGAATGGAAAAAAGGTTCCTGGCAGGAAGATTGTCACACCGATGTGGTCCACAACTTCATCGATGCACTTCAGGCTATCCCGGAATTTCGTTCCACTCAAAAATAACAGGTGTTAACCCATTTCACGGAATGAAAATCAAATACGAGAATGGTATAAACCAAAAATCAGAATCTTAAATCTTTCAATATTCTTTAGACTACTACAAATTCCTATTCATTTTTAACGATCGAATCAACATGAAAAAACTACTTTGGCTTAGCGTACTCACACTATTCAGCGTCTCACTACGGGCGCAAGTTGTGGACCTCAGCAAGGCAACAATTTTTGCCTCCAAAAACATCCCTTCTCCCGTCAGGGAGACCGCCATCCGGGTACTGAAGGAGGAAATAGCCCTGCGAACATCTGTGCAGTTGAAAGAGACGGAAAAGATCGGTTCGCAACCTGTCATCGCGATTGTCCTGTCATCCGAACAGCAGGCTTCGGGTATTGCTATTCCAGTCAATGGTTCAGAAGCTAAACCTGAAACAAAACCCGAAGGTTTCCGCATATCGGTCGATCAATCCGAGGTTAAAAAAATTCTGTGGCTAATTGTAGCAGATCAGCGGGCAGCCATATTCGCCGTCGGCCAGCTTTTGAGAACCGCGGAGCTTACCCGTGGCAAAATCTCATTTGATGCCAAAAACGCAATAGCCACCTCACCCAGATATGCCATCCGTGGCCACCAGATCGGCTACCGCAATACCGCCAATTCCTGGGATTCATGGACGATGGAGCAATACGAAAAATACCTGCGCGAACTGGCACTATTTGGCACCAACAGCATCGAAAACATCCCTTTTCACGATGGAAAGAACAATCCCCTGATGAAATATCCCCGTGAAGTGATGAACAAAAAAATCAGCGAAATCTGTCACGAGTACGGTTTGGATCACTGGGACTGGATACCTGCGGATGTTGATCTGTCTGATCCGGTGAAATTCAAGGAAGAAGTTGCAAGGCACAGTGAATATTACAAAAATTGTCCTTATCTGGATGGTGTTTTCTTTCCTGGAGGCGATCCCGGCAGCAATCACCCAAAAGATGTCATGCCCTTCCTGAAAGCTGCAACCGCTGAACTGAAAAAATACCATCCCAAAGCAACCATGTGGATTTCGCTTCAGGGCTTTACGGATGAACAGGTAGATTATTTCTATCAATATCTCGAGAAGAATAATCCGGATTGGCTCACAGGCGTTGTTACGGGTCCGAGCAGTCCAGATCTTGCAGCCACCAGGTTCCGTCTCGCGAAAAAATACCTGCACAGGCACTATCCCGACCTGACCCATACGATTCGCTGCCAGTATCCGACATTGAACTGGGACCAGGCCTTTGCGCTGACTGAAGGCAGGGAAGTATGCAACCCGCAGCCTATGTATTATGCAAAAATTCACAACCGTTATGCACCGTTTACCGATGGATTCCTCGCCTATTCCGACGGATGCCACGACGACATCAATAAGATCACCTGGAGCCAGATGGCATGGAACCCTGAGCGCCCGGTTCGCGATGTGATGGTAGAATATGCCCGGTTTTTCTTTGGTTCTTCGCTGGCTGAAGCAGGCGCTGATGGTATTCTGGCGCTCGAACGCAACTGGGTCGGTCCGACTGAAGAAAATGGCGGAATTGAAACCTCCTATTCTTTCTGGAAAAATCTGGACATGCAGCATCCTGAATTGAAAAACAACTGGCGGTGGCAAATTCTCGTGATGCGTTCCAACTACGATGTATTCGTCAAGCGAAGAAAAGCCTATGAACAAAAACTGGAAAATGAAGCCAATATGATCTTGCTTCAGGCACCCAAAATTGGATCATTCAAGGCCATGGAGCAAGCGCTGGAAATCGTGAACAAAGCAGACAAGGAACCGGTGACATCTGATTTACACAAGAAAATTGAGGACGCTTGTGATGCCTTGTTCCAGTCCATCGGTTTGCAAACCAGCGTGAAGAAATACAATGCCAGCGGATCAGAACGGGGTGCCATCCTTGATCACCTGGACAATCCGCTCAACAATCGATGGTGGCTCGCTGATGAATTTAAAAAAGTTGAAAAGCTGGCTACCGAAAAAGAAAAAACCGACCGTCTGGAGTTGATTGCCAATTGGGAAAATCCCGGAACAGGCAGTTATTACGACAACGTATCAGACATTTCAAAAAGTAGTCATGTCACCACTTTTTCAGACGATGCCACAGACGTAGCCTGGTGGGAGGATGGTTTCAGCCGCAAAAGGCTTTCGACACAACTCTTCCAGAACTTTCCTGTGCTGAAATACAATGATCTTGATCCGAATGGCAGGTATTTGATACGTATTGCCGGTTATGGCGAAGCCTTGCTCAGAGTCGACGGAGAAAGGATTGACCCTACCGTTTACAACAAAGGGTATGAGGAATTCAAGGAGTTTCCGCTTAATCCCAAGTATGTGAGCGACGGCAAAATCGATGTTACATTTGATCAGCCGGAAGAATCGAAGTTAAACTGGAGAGAGAGATCAAAAGTGACAGATGTGTGGCTGATCAAACTGAATTAGCCGAATAATCTGACATGCAGATAAATTACAGATTAAGAATTATGGAAAGGATTGGTTCAGCCATAGGGTCGCAACAATTCCCTTTGATAATTTTTAATCTGTAATTTTTAATTTTTAATGAGCCAGTGATTGTATCAGCCCTTCACACGCATCTTCCAAAATATCCAGTACCAGCTCATAATCCCTGGTATCTCCATAATATGGATCAGGCACATAGGTATAGTTTTTTCGGACTGCGAAATCTGTCATGCTGCAGATTTTAGAAGAAGCCGTTCCGGCAGGAGCCATCCTGTGCAGGTCAGCAACATTCTGTTGATCCATACCAATGATCAGATCGAAATGATCGAAATCCTCCTGCGGCCTGACAGGCCGGGAGATGGAGGTCACCTGGTATCCCCTTTTCCCCGCAATATTGATCATTTTCGGGTAGGCGCCCTGACCTTCATGGTAGCCGGCTGTTCCGGCAGAATCACAAGTGATTGTTTTTCCAAGTCCTTTTTCTGCAATCATGTGGCTAAAGATGGCTTCAGCAGCCGGTGAACGGCAAATATTTCCCAAACAAACAAATAAAATTCTCATCGCTATTGTTAAAAAAACTGAACAAAGAAAAGAATAAAATGTCTTTTGCTTCTCATTTTGTACTTTCGCCAAAAAAATAGCTGTTAGCTTTTGGCTTTTGGCTGTTAGCTTTGGGATCTAAGGCACTTGAAAAGCAGGTACCATTATGCCATACAATTTTCCGTAATTATCGGAAATACTTTCAAAGTCCTGGTAACCAAAAGCTAATCGCTAACGGCCAAAAGCTAAAAGCTAAAAAAATTAACAAATATCTCAACGCTATGAGCCTCATCGGAAATGTAATCTGGATAATTTTTGGTGGATTGGTTGCCTGCCTGGGCTATATCTGGGGTGGATTGGTACTTTGTTGTACCGTTGTTGGAATTCCTTGGGGATTGCAATGTTTCAAAATCGGTATTGCGACCCTCGCCCCTTTCGGGAAAACTGTGAGGCCAAATGGCAGTTCGATCCCCGGACTCTCTTGTCTGCTCAACCTCATCTGGCTGATTTTTGCAGGTTTGTGGATTGCCCTCTCTCACTTGCTCTTTGGCGTATTGCTTTGCATGACCATCATCGGCATCCCATTTGGATTGCAGCATTTCAAGCTGATGAGACTGAGCTTATCGCCGTTTGGTTATGATTTGATTTAAAAAGGAAGTTGCGATTGATTGACACTGATTGAAATTTTAGTACTGACAATTTGATTTTATTTCATGAACATAGATATTATCACCATTGGCGACGAAATTCTGATCGGACAGATCGTTGATACCAATTCGGCTTGGATGGCTCAGAAACTGAACGATGAAGGAATCAACGTTCGCCAGATCATCAGCATCTCAGACGATCCGGATCACATCACAGAAACACTGACAGAATCAGGCAAGAAGGTAAAATTGGTTTTGGTTACAGGAGGACTCGGTCCTACGAAGGACGACAAGACCAAGGATACCATCTGCAATTTTTTTCAAACAAAACTGGTCGTCAGTCCGGTAGTATTGCAAAATGTTGAAGAATTGCTCACCAAAAGAGGAATATCTCTCAATAGCCTTAACAGGGATCAAGCTCTGGTTCCTGAAAGTAGCCGGATATTCACGAATAAAGTAGGTACCGCCCCCGGTTTATTGCTTGAAAAAGAAAGTTGCGCCTATATATTCATGCCGGGCGTTCCATTCGAAATGAAATACCTGATGGAATATGAAGTTCTTCCATTTTTGAGAAGCAATTTCCAGACATCGACCATCCTGCACCGGACAGTTTTAACCCAGGGTTTACCAGAATCGATGCTCGCCGAAAAAATCGCGGCATGGGAAGATAGCATCCCTGAATACATTAAACTTGCCTATCTCCCAAGTCCCCAGGGAGTAAGACTCAGACTGTCGGCGAGAGGCCATCAACTTCAGATGATGGAAGCAGAAGTTGAAAAGAAGATACTCGAATTACAACAACTGATTGGAACCAATATCTACGGTTACGACGATGAATCACCGGCAGGCAGTATCGGCAGACTACTCACCGCAAAAGGGTGGACCGTTTCAACCGCAGAGAGCTGTACCGGAGGAGCCATATCCAGGCTATTTACCGAAAATCCCGGAAGTTCGGCCTATTTCAAAGGGACTATCGTGGCCTATTCCAATGAAATAAAAACCAGAATACTCGGAGTCAACGAGGACACGTTAAAGAGCTACGGCGCCGTCAGCCGCGAAGTCGTGGAAGAGATGGCACTTCAATCCTGCAAGCTGATGGACACAGATTTTGCCATCGCCACTTCCGGTATTGCCGGTCCCGGCGGAGGTTCTGAGGAAAAACCTGTTGGTACCGTCTGGATTGCCGTCGCTGACCGTGATCGGGTTACTTCACAGATGTACAATTTAGGCACCGACCGCGAGCGAACCATTGCACGCACAGGGCAAACGGCCTTGTTCATGCTGAGAAAATTAATCATGACCGAATAATTTTTTTCGCTTGAAAAAACAGACTCTAAGAAAGCAAATTTTCAAAGGAAGGAAGTCTAAAGCGAATCGGTATTTTTGAATATTCGTCAATAATCCTTTGAGTTTGGACTTTAACCTTCAATATAACAACATCATAACAAGCATACTTTCTATACAAAATGAATATGAATAAAAAGACAATATTTCAGATCTCCGGCGCAGTAGTGGCTACCATTGTGTTGGTTATTGTATTGATTCCGGTGATTTTTAAAGGAAAAATCGCGAACAAAGTGAAGCAGATGGCGAACGAATCGATGCTTGCAAAACTTGACTTCAGGGAGGCCGAGGTCTCTCTTTTCAAAAGTTTCCCCCAACTGGACGTCCGATTGAATGACCTGACCATTTCCGGTGTCGGAGAATTTGAAGGGAAAAAATTATTAAGTGTAAAAACATTGTCCACTTCCGTTTCGCTCTCTTCCTTGTGGAAAAGTGATGGCATAACCGTTTCAGAAATTATCCTGGATGATCCTCATGTGAATTTACTCATGACATCGGGTGGAAAAGCCAACTGGGAAATCACCAAACCTGCAGCCACAGGCACTTCGAAGGATGGTAAGAGTCCAATGGAAATAGATTTAACCAAAATTCAGCTCATCAATACGATGCTCGACTACCGGGATGAACCTTCCAACATGACTGCAGGATTCAGATCGGGGAATTTTGAATTGTCTGGAATTCTGAAAGGTAGCGACAGTAAACTCCAATTTGCAGGTAAAGCAGACAGCATTTCGTTTGAATATGGAGGCAAAAAGCTGGTACAGGGGATGACCGTAAGTGGAGAAGGAATACTTCAGGCCAATTTCGACCAAATGAGCTTCCGTTTTCTGGACAACAAGTTCCGAATCAACCGGCTCCCGCTTGCACTTCAGGGAACATTTGTCATGACAGATAAAGCCGACCAATATGATCTTACTTTTCAGTCGACAGGCGCCTCATTGGAGGAGCTGATCAGTTTCCTGCCCAGTGAACAACAGCAAAAGCTAAAATCAACAGAGAAAAGCGGTAATCTTTCTTTCAATGGAATGGTGAAAGGAAACTATACAGATGTGACGTATCCTGCCATCAGCGCCAATCTGAAACTAACCAACGGAAGAATAAAATACCCTTCGAAGTCGTTGGAAATAAACAACATCGGAATGGAAGCCAGTATCAGCAAGCCTGAAGGTGTGATGGATTCCATGAAGATCTCATTCAGCAAAATGGAAGCGAGTATCGCCGGACATCCGGTTTTGGCCAATTTCTCGGTAATTACTCCTGTTAGCAACCCAATATTGGCAGGACAGGTGGTCGGTGAAGTCGATTTCTCCTCACTGAAACAGGCAATACCGGTTGATTCAATGGAAATTGGAGGATCGGCCAGAGCGAGCATTAAATTCAACGGACCTTCTTCCGCCATCGAAAAAGGTGAATACGATCGTTTTCAGACATCCGGAGAAGTTTCGTTACTTGATTTTTTCTATCGTTCACCAGTCTTTCCAGACAGGCTTGGAATTCAATCGGCCCATTATGCATTTAACTCCAAAGAGGTCACAATCACCTCCATGAGAGGGAAACTGGGAATGAGCGACTTCACGGTAGATGGTAATATTACCAATTACTGGGCCTACCTCCTGAAAAACGGCACCCTTTTGGGCAATATCAAAGTAAAATCCGATCAACTCGATGTGACACAATTGATGAACGGAGGGACACAAATCAAGGATTCGACAGCACACAGCGATCCTTATGTGATACCTGAAAGGATTGATCTGACTGTTCAGGCAGATGTGGCCAGAATGCTATACAGCAGGATGGAAATCAGGGGAACTACCGGAAAATTATTGATCAAAGACCAAAAACTGACTCTTGACCAACTCTCGATGAACCTTCTGAAAGGGAAAATGGTCATTTCAGGTATTTATGGCGCCAAAGGAAATATGCCTGCCGATTTTAATTTCAAGATGGACATGAAAGATTTTGATCTTCCAACAGCCTATCAGTCATTGGGAGTAGTCAGACATTTTTTACCCTTTGCAGGAAACAGCAAAGGAACTTTCTTTTCCGGCATGTCCCTCAGTGGAAAATTAGGCAAGGATTATGCACCAGATTTTGCTGCACTGAACGGTTCTGGCCTAATTTCCCTCAAAAACACGGAACTTATAGGCAGCTTCATGTTCGCCGAAATTGGTAAATATTTCAGGAAGGACCTGTTTACCAATATGAAAGTCAACGATTTCTCAAGCAATGTGACCATTACCAATGGAGCCTTGTCCATTTCGCCGTTTACAACGAAAATTGCAAATCAGGAAGTGACTGTTTCGGGTAACCAGACTTTGTCGCTGGATCTGAACTACAAGCTTAATTTCAGGGTCAATAAAAGTGATTTAAGTTCTGATGTGAGCGGTTTTATCGGAATCATTCCAGGTTCTGAAAATATCGATAAGTACCCGATAGGAATTGACCTAAAGGGAAATATTTCCAAACCTGAGGTGAAAGTTGATCTGTCGGAAGCCAAAGATCTGGTTGCGAAGGAATTCAACAAAAAAGCAAAATCCTCCCTGCAGGATGTGGTCAAAAAACTTGGACTGGAAAATCTCTTCAAATAGTAACAAACAAAATTACCAGGAGTTTCACTCTATGGCAATTCTACCCAACAAGTAAAATTTAATTATATGATTATGAAATATAACGAATTAGGTAAAACAGGTGTGCTCGTATCTGAACTATGTCTTGGAACCATGACATTCGGAGGCAAAGGATACTGGACCGCAATCGGTCAGGTACCTCAGGACGAGGTAAACGCCATCGTAAAGACTTCAGTAGACAAGGGAATCAACTTTATTGATACTGCCAATGCCTATTCAGAAGGATTGTCGGAAATCATGCTGGGAATTGCCCTGAAAGAACTTGGTATCCCGCGGCAGGAAGTATTTGTGGCAACAAAAGTTAGGATACGCATGGGCGCAGGTTCCAACCAGATCGGACTTTCAAGGCTTCATATTATGGATTCGGTAAACGACAGCCTGCAAAGGTTGAATCTGAACCACATCGATCTGCTCTACATTCATGGTGTTGATCCGATTACTCCGCTGGAGGAGACGATGCGCGGACTGGAGGATGTGGTACGTTCAGGTAAAGTCAGGTACATTGGCATCAGCAACCACCCGGCTTGGATGGTGATGAAAGCCAATGCGTACGCCGACAAAATGGGTTGGACAAAATTCGTTGCCTCACAAAACTATTACACCATCGCGAGTAGGGATATCGAACGCGAAATCGTCCCGATGGCCAAAAGTGAAAATATCAGCATCATGCCATGGAGTCCCCTGGCAGGCGGTTTCCTGTCCGGAAAATTCACCCGAAACAACGAAATAGCAGGCGACAGTCGACGTGATGCATTTGACTTTCCTCCGATCAACAAACAAAAAGCGTATGATCTGATTGACCTGATGGCGGAGATTGGCAAAAACCACCAGGTTTCGGTGGCCAACGTAGCGCTCAACTGGGTGCTCAGGCAACCCGGCATGACCAGCACCATCATAGGTGCCAAAAACATCGCACAGTTAAATGACAATATTGCTTCGGTTGATCTTCAACTTTCCCCGGATGAATTGCAAAAACTCAATGATGCAAGTGCGCTTATACCGGAATACCCGGGATGGATGGTCGCCCGGCAGGCTACCGGCCGATGGCCGGGTTGATGCCTGAGGATAGGAAGGGATCAGGGAACTTATGAACTGCAACTTAAAACTTGGAGAAGGCGAGTTTTCCGGATAATCCTATATTTGTAATATATTTGCGGATTATAATACTAATTGAGAAAGATTTTAGATGAAGATTGCATTGATAGGATACGGAAAAATGGGCAAAGAAATCGAACAGATTGCTATAAGCCGAGGTCATACGATTGTTCTTAAAATTGATGTGGATAACCAACATAATTTGACAACCGAAAATCTTTCCCTTGCAGATGTGGCAATAGAATTTACAATACCCACCACAGCAACACAAAATTACAGAAAATGCTTTGAATCAGGCGTTCCGGTTGTAAGTGGAACAACCGGCTGGCTGGATCAAAAAGATGCAGTAGAAGAAGATTGTCGTTTAAAGAATGCCTGTTTCTTTTATGCCTCCAACTTTAGTCTGGGTGTCAACGTGTTTTTTGAATTAAACAAGATTCTGGCTAAAATGATGAATCCATTCCCGCAGTACGACATCACCATGACAGAAATTCATCATACGCAAAAATTGGATGCTCCCAGCGGAACAGCCATCACGCTTGCTGAAGGAATTCTGAAGGAGAACGGATCCAAAAAATCATGGACCATCGATGAACCCAAAAATAAAGAAGAGCTGCACATTCTGCCGGTACGAAAAGATCCCTACCCCGGGTTGCACAGTATAAAATATGATTCGGAGGTTGATTACATTGAAATAATCCACAATACCTACAATAGAAAGGGTCTGGCCCTTGGTGCAGTTCTGGCCGCTGAATTTTGCCTGAACAAAACTGGTGTTTTCACCATGTCTGATATGCTAAAATTTTAATTGAAATATATATGTTTAGTAACATTTCAAAGAGCCAATGGATTCAATTTGGCATCGTGGCAGGTTTGTATTTGCTTTGGGTGATCTGGCTCAGCAATTTCTGGTGGTTAATCGGCGTGGCAATTATTTTTGACATGTACATCACCGGGAAGGTCAACTGGACCTTCTGGAAAAAGAGAAATCCTATCGATGGCCGACAAACCAAAGTCGTTGAATGGGTAGACGCCATCATTTTCGCAGTTATTGCTGCCACTTTTATCCGGATGTTTTTTATTGAGGCATACACCATTCCAACTTCATCCATGGAGAAATCAATGATGGTGGGCGATTACCTCTTTGTCAGCAAGACGGCCTATGGACCAAAATTACCGAATACACCGGTTGCCTTTCCTTTTGTTCACCATACCATGCCATTTACTGCATCAGCCAAGTCGTTTTCTGAAATTATCCACAACCCCTACAAAAGACTTGCCGGGTTTGGAAAGGTTAAAAACGACGATGTGGTAGTCTTCAACTTCCCGGAAGGGGATACTGTGGCAACCAACATGCAGGACCGAAGCTATTATGAATTGGTGAGGAGTTTTGGCAGGTCACGCGTAAATACTGACAAACGTTCCTTTGGCGACATCATTTACCGTCCTGTAGATAAAAGGGAGAATTACATCAAACGTTGCATTGCCATCGGAGGCGACTCGCTTAAAATTGTGAATGGCCAGGTCTATGTGAACGGAAAGGCACAAAAGGAAATTCCGGGAGCTCAGTTTAAATATCTGATATCCATTCAGGGCAATTCTCTCAACACCAATGCAATGGAAAAACTGGACATTACTCCTGAGGACATTGAAGGTTCCGGCTCAAGAATGGTTCTTTCACTGACTTCCGAAAATTACAGGAAACTGGATGGCATGAAATTCGTTACTTCAAAAGAGCGGATTACTTATCCCAAGGATGATCACGACCCGAATTTCTTCCCAAGCGACAACCAGTACAACTGGAATCTGGACAATTTCGGACCTATCTGGATACCTAAAAAAGGTGCAACCATCCAACTCAACACTAAAAATCTGCCACTCTACCGCAGGGTTATTGATGTATATGAAGAAAATGACTTGCAGGTGAAAGGTGGCGAAATCTACATCAACGGAGTGGCAACAAAGGAATATACCTTTAAAATGGACTATTTCTGGATGATGGGTGACAATCGTTACAACTCAGCCGATTCAAGGTATTGGGGTTTTGTTCCGGAGGATCATGTTGTAGGAAAAGCTTCGTTTGTCTGGCTATCACTGGATAAAAACAAGTCATTCCTGTCTAAAATCCGTTGGAATCGTTTCTTCATGGGGGTCAAATAACCCCTCTCCATTTCTTCGATGGAACCACTTAACAACAAGGTGATTCTGAGTAGCGCCTACCTGGCTCCTGTTCAGTATTACACCAAACTGATACAATACGATGAGGTATGGATTGAGTTGAGCGAACATTTCCTCAAACAATCCTACCGCAACCGTAGTACCATCCTTACCGCCAACGGACCTCAGAACCTGTCTGTTCCCGTTGCCGAAGGATTCAATTCCAAAAAACTGATCAGTGATGTGAAGATCGCCTACGATCATCCATGGCAAAAACTTCATTGGAAAGCTCTTCTCTCCGCCTACAACAATGCACCATTCTTTGAATACTATTCGGATAGTATTGCGCCATTTTTCCATGAAAAAAAATGGAAATTTCTGACAGATTTCAACAAGGAGATTCAGGCGGTGGTTCAGAACGAACTTAACCTGAAATGCAACTTATTGATTACTGAAACTTTTATACCACCTACCGGGATACCGGCCGGCACCGATGATTTCCGGTACACCATTGATCCCAAATCCAGCCGGCAGAAAGCAGATGCTCATTTTATCCCCACTGTATACATGCAGGTCTTTCAGGAAAAATTTGGCTTCACGCCTAACCTGAGCATCCTTGATCTGCTTTTCAACGAAGGACCAATGGCAGCGGATGTCTTGAGGAAATGCATTGTAAAATAACGAGGGGAATTTGAGAAGATGTAGGGGGTGAATGACTAGGACGACTTGGACGACTTGGACGA
>JBAXUL010000269.1:0-1749 GCA_037129695.1 Prolixibacteraceae bacterium | reverse complement strand
CTATTTTCAGCTTCAATCAGTTTTTTCTCTGCCTGGGCAAAGTATCTGTAGTATTCAAGCGCCTTTTCATGATTCTTTTTTTCGAGATAGCACTGGTAAATGCCCCAATAGGCATCATGATTTAGTTCTGTCAGGTTGGTTGTCTTCGCCTTTATCAATGAATTTTCAAAGGCTACTCTCGCGGAATCGGTTTGGCGCATACCAAGAAATGTATTTCCCAATTCAAGTGATGCCACGGCAACACCCGCTGTATAACCGCTTTTTTCAGCGATGGCCATTGATTGCATCAGATATGTTTTGGCCTTTTCGTATTTGGATTTAAGGTTGTATACTTTACCTATGTTGGCCAAGGCCTTTACTTTTCCTTTCAAATAGAAGATTTGTTCACAATATTTCAATGATTTCCCAAAGTAAAACAGGGCGCTGTCCGGATTATTTTTGGCAAGAAAAACTTTGCCGACATTGTTGCAGGAACTGGCAATTCCTTCCGGAGTATTGATCAGTACCCTGTATCTAAGGGCTCTTCTGTGATATTCCATGGAGAGTTCCGGTTGGTCGAGTGCCAGGTAGATGGATCCCAAATTATTGCACACTTCGGAAATATTTGAATAATCGTCGCTGTTTTTACATATCCTGAATGCTTCAAGATAACATTTAAGCGCCATATACAAATCGCTGTCAAGGTTATAGGTTTTCCCGAGATTCAGTAATACAGATACAGAATTGAGGGAATCCCGATTTGATTTGTACATTTCAAGTGCCCGCTTATAGAACTCTACGGATTCATCGAATCTACCCGTGGTATGCAAATATTTTCCAATATAATTCAGGGAAGGAGCCTCAAGGTCAGAAAACCCTCCTTTTTGAGCCAATTCCAATGACTTTTTAAACAAATCACCCGATTTCTCATATTGGCCCTGGATATACAAAATTGTTCCACTTTCAAGCAGTGACTGGCAAATGCCATGGTTGTATTTAATCTTTTCTGATAATTGGAGGGAACTTTGAAACAGAGCGAATGCCTCATCATTTTTACCCTCGACTCGAAGGACAGAACCCATTACAAGCCATGATTTAACAACCATCGTGTCATTGTTTGATTCTTTTGCAAGGTTTGCTACCCTGGTCGCTTCATCCAATGCAAGAGTCAAAGAAGTGGAACTTTTAGCTACGGCAGATTGAAGTACGCTTTCCATTTCTACCGCTTTCTGATCAGTTAAAGAAAGGCCTGACTGCTTATGGCAAGCGAATGTAAGCGTACAAATGGACAGAATTACAAATAACTGAAGGATGTGCTTGGGTAATTTCATGCAATGGAATCCATTTTCAGTTATTTGATGATTCCATTGTGAATGGCGTAGAGGGTTAAATCGGAATTGGTCTTTAATCTCATTTTCTGCATGATGTTGCTTCTGTGGTTTCCAATGGTATGCTTACTAATGGCAAGTTTTCCGGCTATCTCAGATTTCTTCATTCCCGAGGCTAGCATAAAAAATATTTGAAATTCCCGATCTGTCATGTTTTCATGCAACAGTGAATTGTAATTTTTTTCAGGTTCAATAACCAATTCGGCAAGCATGCTACTTTGCTGCTGGGTGAAGTATTTCTTTCCACTGAGCACTGTGCGCAGGATGGTAATGATTTGTTTTGGATCAGTCTCCTTATTGATATAGGCAGATGCTCCATTTCTTATCATCCTGATGGCATATACTTCGTCGGGATTCATGGAGAAAATCACAACTGGTGTAT
>JBAXUL010000268.1:0-1761 GCA_037129695.1 Prolixibacteraceae bacterium | reverse complement strand
CATTGGGTCAAGTCCAATTATTCGCTGCCCGGCTTCTATTGCTGCTGCCTCAACAATCTGGCTTCCAGGCCAGTTGGTTGCCTCTCCTACACCGTTATAACCTTCATCAGTATATATTTTCAGCATGGTCCAGTTGTATTTGATTCCCTCAACCAACCACACTTTAACTTCTGTTATTACCATTGAATTTGAATCTTTGCACTATTATTTAATTGATTATTACATGATTCCGTATTTATTCCAGGCATCAACGGCAGTCATTCCGTCCTGAATCGCTTTAAGAACAGTTCTTTCGCCCCTGGCTTTTTCAAGCGCCCTTACAAAGATTTCCTCTTCATGCTTCTGAGGGACAACACAGACACCATCGATATCTCCAATAATAATATCCCCCGGGTTAATCCGCACTCCATTCATTTCAATGGGGACTCTAAAATCAATGACTTTCCCGCGTGGCGCCTGATCTTGCGCGTAAGGGCCATACGAAAAGACAGGTATATCTATATCTAAAATTCCCTTGGTGTCGCGCGAATACCCATTTACTACTGCACCCACCCCTCCACACATTTTAACCCTGGTCATCATCAGTTCGCCAACTAATGCGTAGGAAGGGGATGAGCCTGAACAGATATAAACTTCGCCTGGCTTGATGTCATCCAGGGCTTCGAGCATCAACCCAAAAGGTTTGCTCATTAACGGGTTTTTTGATCCAATACTCAATTCCTCAAAACAATCGGCCTCAAGCACTGGCATTGCACGTCCTGCAATAAACATTTCTTCTTTTAGGGGTCTGATTTGAGGTGGAAGAAATTGATTTATTAGCCCCATTTTATCCATTATATCTCCAACTACAGCGGTATATAATTCCTTTCGGATAAAGTCAAATAACTCGATATCACTATTCCACTGTTTTTCTTTCATCTCTTTTAATAATAATAATCTATTACAGTTGTCAATATTTTAAGTACTGGAAAATAAGAAATGTCGTATTCTTCCAGCAGTTGACCCCTCTAAATCTCCCCGAGGGGGAGACTTCAGATTCGTGCGCGAATCAACATCAGCGCGTTACTCCCCTCCTTTGGAGAGCCTGTCCCGATTTATCGGGAGGTTGGGGGAGGTCAAAACAATTGGAATTCAAATTATGACATTATATTGTTCTCCAAACTTTAAGGGCATTTCCCTTAATTGTTTAAACTAGTTTCCTCGCTTATTTTGCATGTTTCAATGACATATGCTAATCAAGATTTTACACCAAAACCTTTACCACTGCTTTTTTTATAGTTCCAAACCCGATAGAGGGTGCATGCACATCTTCGGGGAAAAAGACGGCAAACTCACCGGGAGATACCTGAACGTAGGAGGAAACAGCATCCCCATAAAAAATCAGATCCTTTTCAGGATTGTAGGGCATTTGTATTTCATTGCATTGGGATAAACCTTTCCAGCCCATTAATTCAACCCCTTTGATTGGGACCTGAATATCAATGTACCGCTGGTGGGCTTCCGCTTTTGTATCCTCCTGCTTCTTACCCTGGTATTCGCTGACAAAAAGAAAAAGCCGGTTCCCGTCAAGTTCTATTTTTGTACCATCGGCAGGAAGTGCTGCCATGTCAACAGCCTTCAGGTAATCGAATGCTTTTTTGAAGAGCGGGTGAAGTTTTTCTGTTGTTTCCGTATTTTTTAGTGAACCTAAAATCATGATCTTATTGTTTTGAATTGTTTGCAATCAACTGTGTAAACTCCAATGATTTTTCGAGGATGAAA
>JBAXUL010000267.1:0-1812 GCA_037129695.1 Prolixibacteraceae bacterium | reverse complement strand
TTGTATTCCTTCTCCTTCTCTCCGGACTTTTCTCTTTGAATCTCAGCGCTCAAATGTCAGGCGCCAAAATAGGTTCCTTCGATAATTTCGGCGATATCGGTGCACCCGGGATTCCGGGTACGGCCAGTTTCAGCGAACCTTCGCAGATCTATAACCTATCCGGCTCTGGTGCCAACATCTGGTTTGGAAAGGATAGCTTTTCCTTTCTTACCAGGAAGATCAATGGCGACTTTATCCTCCAGACACGGGTGAAGTTCATCGGAGAAGGTCACGAACTTCATAGAAAAACCGGACTGATGATCAGGAAAACAACGGCTTCGAACTCGCCGACTGTGTCCTGCACCGTGCATGGCGACGGACTGACTTCACTGCAATACAGGGTTGCTCCGGGTGATACGATGAAGGAGATCAAGTTTACCATCAAAGGCCCCGATGTGCTTCAACTGGAGAAGAAGGGCAATACCTACACCATGTCGGTGGCGCATTTCGGTGAAGTATACCAGACGGAGAAAATTGAGAATCTGGATCTTGGAACCGACCTGATCGCCGGATTATTCATCTGTTCCCATAACAACAAATTTTCCGAATCGGTTGAATTCACAAATACGCGGATCTTCAATACGGCACCCGACGACATGGTCCAGTACAAATCTTACCTGGGAAGTCTGCTCGAAATCATGGACATCTCCAGCGGACAGCGCCAGGTACTTGCAAGTGCGCCCGGCTCGTGGCAGGCTCCCAACTGGACTCCGGATAATAAAACCCTCATCTACAACAACTCCGGTAAACTATACTCTTTCGATCTGGCAACGAGGGAATCAACAATCCTGAATACCGATTATGTCACCAAAAACAACAACGACCACGTACTGACCTTTGACGGAAAACAATTGGGAATTAGCAGTTCTGCCGACGAAAACAAGGGACAATCAGTGGTATATACCGTACCTGTCACAGGTGGCATTCCTAAAAAAATCACCACAGAGAGTCCTTCCTATTTCCACGGGTGGTCGCCCGACAGCCAGTATTTACTTTACACCGGACAGCGCAACGGGGATTTTGACATTCATCAAATTTCGAAAGATGGTGGCAAGGAAATCCGCCTGACCGACGCCAAAGGACTGGATGATGGCCCTGAATATTCACCGGATGGGAAGTACATCTATTTTTGTTCCACCCGCACCGGCACCATGCAGGTCTGGCGGATGGACCCGGATGGCAAAAATCAGACTCAATTGACTTTTGACTCGCTGAACAACTGGTTTCCACATGTTTCACCTGACAATAAATGGATCGTCTTCATCACCTTCCCAAAAGAAGTTCCTGCCGACAGCCATCCATTTTACAAGAGGGTTTATCTGCGCCTGATGCCGGTTGCCGGAGGCGAGATGAAGGTGATTGGGTATTTATACGGCGGTCAGGGAACCATCAATGTACCAAGCTGGTCGCCCGACAGCAAGAAAATTGCCTTTGTGAGCAACGGCAATTTTTAATCAGGTAATGAACCAATAAAAATTTCGAGTTTTTTCTTTGCCTTTATTGCGGGCTTTGCGCGACCCTATTGGAAGAATTCTTGATTCAGGTGAATCAGAATCTCCTCCAAATAAATGTTCTTATACCTGGGTATTGTCCGCAAGGAATTACTGATGCGTGCAGACTGAATTTTCGGGGTCTTTTGTCCAATCCGTCAGCAAGAAAAACTTTGAAGTGAACCAATCAATATCCAAACCAATTTGGTAGGAATGATCAATAGCATGATCAACTGACTTACTGTTGAATTCAATTTGAATAGTCTGTTTTGCATGGTAATTA
>JBAXUL010000266.1:0-1869 GCA_037129695.1 Prolixibacteraceae bacterium | reverse complement strand
TCCATTTGCGTGCCGCCGGATTGAAGCTATGTTGCGACATGCATTGGCGCGAATACATTCCTTTGGTTCTTGTGTTGGGCAAAAACAAGGCAACAGGTACATGCCATTAAAAATAGGAAGATAAGTCCTTTCATGATGTGTTATTTTTTGTGTTTCACAAATGTATAAATTTTAACTATTTTTGAAGCAATATGTAAAATCACTATTCTTTAGTTTAAATCAAAACCGTAACTGATGAGAAAGAATAAAACTGTCATTCAAGTTGCAATTGTTCTCTGTTTGCTTCCGGCATTTGCCAAAGCCCAGTATTTCAATGATTTATACGAGTCTTTGTTTGTTCCATCCAGGAATTATGTGGTAAATAAATGCGATAGTCCTATCCTGATTGACGGGAAGGCCGACGAACCTTCCTGGAGCGGTGCTGCGTGGACCGATGATTTCGTTGACATTGAAGGGCTTAAAATGGCACACCCAGCCTTGAGGACAAGGGCTAAGATGTTGTGGGACAATAATTACCTTTATCTATTGGCCGAACTGGAGGAACCAAATATCTGGTGTTATTATACAACGCGAGATCAGATCGTTTTTCACGAGAATGATTTTGAGATTTTTATCGATCCCGATTGTGATGCGGAAAACTATTTTGAGTTTGAATTGAACGCCCGTAATACCCTGTTCGACCTGTTCCTCCCTAAACCTTATAACAAAGGTGGAAAGGCGGATATCGGTTGGGATGCCCGAGGTTTTAAAAGTGCAGTTTCGATCGATGGGACACTGAACAATCCGACAGATAAGGATAATAAATGGATGGTAGAGGTTGCAATACCTTTCGAATGTCTCAAAAGCAAGGGGAACATTCCGCTCCCGACAGAGGGGAGTGTTTTGAAAATCGATTTCTCCCGTGTCGAATGGAACACTGTTATAGTTGATGGTAAATATCGTAAAGTAATAAATCCACGTACTGGCCGCTTCCAGGCCGAAAACAATTGGGTGTGGAACGCTATTGGCAAAATCAACATGCACATTCCTGAAAAATGGGGATCACTTCTGTTTTCAAATACAATCGCAAAGTAAAAATTAAAAATTATGAAGAAAAGGGATTTTATCAAATCATCGTTACTAACCGGGATCGGCTTGATGGGTGCCAACTCGTCCATGGCCATGCCCGAAATTCCAAAGAAAAAAAATGTCGGACCAAAACATTGGGTCTGGGAAAACCCCAATAAAAAGGAGGATGAAAAAACCCTCACAGAAAAATACACAAAGTTTTATGAAGCCGGAATTCGGGGGATGTTTTTCGAAAATGATAGCGAATTGCACTTTAAAGTGGCCAAATCAGTGGGTTTGGAAGCCCATCGCTGGATGTGGACGATGAACCGGGGCGAGAAGGAGCTGCTTGAAAACCATCCCGACTGGTACGCGGTCAGCCATGACGGCAAATCATGTGCGACAAATCCTCCCTATGTGGGATACTATCACTGGCTATGCCCCTCAAAACCTGAGGTTCTGCAATATCTTAAAGATCAGGTTAAAGAGATTCTGAACAAACCAAATGTGGACGGTATCCATCTCGATTATATCCGTTTTTGCGATGTTATTTTACCGGTCAACCTTTGGAAAAACTACAAAATCGATCAGTCGAGCGAATTGCCGGAGTACGATTTCTGCTACTGCGAAACCTGCAGGAAGAATTATGAGGCAAAATATGGGACCGACCCCCTGAAACTGGAACACCCCGACCAAAGCCCATCGTGGCGCAAGTTCAGGTACGACCTGATTACCAATGTCGTGAACCAGTTGTCGGATGTGGCGCATCAATCACATAAAGTTGTCACGGCTGCTGTATTTCCAACACCTGAAATTGCAAGG
>JBAXUL010000265.1:0-1915 GCA_037129695.1 Prolixibacteraceae bacterium | reverse complement strand
CGCGCAAAGCACGCAAAGTTTCGCAAAGAAAAGGAACGACATTTTCATTCGTTCCTCCCTTCAAATCAGGAATTCTTATTGAAAAGTATCTTCTCCAGATCAGGTCTCTTGATTTTTCGCAATTCGGCAATGAGTTCTTTTCTGAATTCACTTTTGTACCAGAAGAAAAATTTGCGCTGAGCCTGTTTTTGTTCAGAAGTTCTGGCGGTATATACTTTTTCGAGGGTATAGGGATGATAGCCAGAGTAATATATCACCGTAGCCAGTGTCATTGGAGTGGGGGTAAAGTCCTGAACCTGTTCCAGTTTAAAATTCATGTCTTTCATTTTGGCTGCCAGATCGGCCATGGATTCGACCGTGCTCCCCGGGTGACTGGATATAAAATAGGGTATCAACTGTTGCTTGAGTCCGTATTTTTCATTCGTTTTGTCAAAGAATTTCTTGAGCAATCCGAATTGGGAAAAGGAAGGTTTCCGCATGATGGAAAGAACCTGATCATCCGTATGCTCAGGGGCAACTTTCAGCCTTCCTGAGACGTGTTTTTCAATTACCTGATCGAGATATTCGAGATTTCCCTTGTTAATTTGGTCATCATTAACTCTGTTGAAAATGATGTCATAGCGGATTCCGCTTCCGATAAATGCTTTTTTTACCCCCTTGATGGCCGCTACCTGATTGTACAACTGGGTCATTGGGCGGTGGTCGGTGTTCAGATTTTTGCAGACATTCGGGTGGATACAGGAAGGTCTTTTGCATGATTGGCACATGGCTAGATGAATTCCTTCCATCTTGTACATATTGGCCGACGGACCTCCTACATCGGAAATGTATCCTTTGAAATCTGGCATTTTTGTGATCTTCTCAGCCTCGTGCAGGACTGAGGCTTCGGATCTTGAAGCAATGAATTTTCCCTGGTGGGCTGAAATGGTGCAAAAACCGCATCCGCCAAAACATCCCCTGTGTATGTTGATCGAATGCCTGATCATCTCATACGCCGGGATGGCCCCCTTGTCGTTGTATTTTGGATGTGGCAACCGGGTGAAAGGCAGGTCACTGTAATGATCGGCTTCGTTGGTAGATAATGGTGGCCATGCCGGATTGATCACTACTTTAAGGTCTCCATGATTCTGAATGAGCCGGATTTCGGGCTCCATCTTGTTCGACTCCTCTTCAATGACTTTGAAATTGGCTGCGTAGTTGATCTTCTCTGCCTGACAGGCTTCAAGTCCAAAGAGGTCAAATTCACTCCATGAATTGGCCGGAGGAACTGGAACATCTTTTGGCATCAAAAAAGCTGTTTGCGGAATCTCTTTGAGTTCCTCCATGCGTTTCCCGGAGCGCAATTGCTCAACCAACATAATCAGCGATTTTTCGCCCATTCCGTAAAAAAGAAGATCAGCCCCGCTTTCTACTAAAATGCTGGGCTTTAACTTGTCTGACCAATAGTCGTAGTGCGTTACCCGGCGCAGAGAGGCTTCAATGCCTCCAATAATCAAAGGTACATCCGGATATAATTTCTTAATAATGTTTGAATAAACGATTGTGGCATAATCCGGCCGGGCTCCTGCGCGATCGCCGGGAGTGTAGGCATCATTCGACCTTTTGCGCTTGTTGGCGGTATAGTGATTGACCATTGAGTCCATGCATCCTGCAGTGATCGCGAAGAAAAGCCGCGGCTTTCCCATTTTTTTGAAATCCCGCAAATCGTCCTGCCAGTTGGGCTGAGGAACAATGGCTACTTTCAGTCCCTCACGTTCCAGAATCCGGCCAATAACAGCAGCGCCGAAGGAAGGATGATCAACATAGGCATCGCCCGAGAAGAGAACCACATCAACCTCTTCCCATCCCAAAGCCCTGACTTCCTTAATGGTTGTGGGCAGCCAATCCTTTAAATGATATTCGCTCAAAATCAATT
>JBAXUL010000264.1:0-1942 GCA_037129695.1 Prolixibacteraceae bacterium | reverse complement strand
CGGGAAGCTGGAACCTTTTCAGGGGGCGCTCACCAAGCTGAGCAAAGGATGGATGAACCTTTTGTCGCAAGGGTACAATAATTGCTGGGGTTGGTAAATTTCGAATAATTTTCTTTGCGGCGCTTTGCGGGCTTTGCGCGAAAAAACAGGTCACGCAAAGCTCGCAAGGGATCGCAAAGAAGAAAGAAGAATGGTTTGGCGACCAAAACAGGAAATTTCAAGAAAAGAAAAGCATAAAATATCAATACCATGTTAAACAGTTTAGGAAGGGAAATCCCCGAGTACATTGAGGGAATCGGGAAGCTGGAACCTTTTCAGGGGGCGCTCACCAAGCTGAGCAAAGGATGGATGGACGAACCTACCATTCCCGCTCCAAACAAGGCATACCTTCCGCACCAGAGTAAAGTTTGCAAAACCCTTGAAGAGGCGATCATCAGAAGCAACCCTCACAATGGGATGACAGTTTCGTTCCATCATCACCTGCGCAATGGGGACATCCTGCTGGTGCAGACAATTACCATCCTGCACAACATGGGTATCCGCGAAATCACGCTGGCTTCCTCCTCGTTGAATGAATGTCATGATCCCATCCTTCCCTTTTTGGTGGACGGAACGGTGACACGGATTTTTTCGTCAGGCATCCGTAGCCAGTTGGGACGGGCCATTGCGCTGGGTGTACTCGATACTCCGGTGGTGATTCATTCCCACGGCGGCAGGGTGCGTTGTATCCATACCGGAAAAATACAAATCGATCTGGCTGTGATCCCTGCTTCGGCGGCAGATTGTGAAGGAAATGCAACGGGTTCGCACGGAAAATCCGCTTTTGGTTCCATTGGCTATGCGGTCATTGATGCCCGTTATGCCAAGCAGGTAATCGTGGTAACCGACAATCTGGTTAATTTTCCCTGCATTCCGCTCTCCATCTCCCAAAATTTCATCGACCATGTGGTGTTGGTCGATTCGATCGGGGATGCTTCTAAAATTGCAACTGGTACGACCCGTATCACCAATTCACCGATGGACCTCAGGATTGCCAAACTGGCCGCTGATGTGATCGAAAACTCCGGATTTTTTGTTCCCGGATTCGCCTTTCAGGTTGGCGCAGGAGGCGCATCACTGGCGGTGGCGAAATTCATTCGCGAAAAGATGAAAAAGAAGGGCATCAAAGGAAGTTTCATGCTTGGCGGCATTACCTCCTATTGTGTCGATATGCTCAACGAAGGACTGTTTGAAACCATTTTTGATGTCCAGTCATTTGATGCTGTGGTGAGTAATTCCTTGCTGAATAACCGCCATCACATTGAGATTCCCGCGGCGCTTTATGCCAATCCGTTCAATTGTGGCTGCATCACCAACAAAATTGATGTGGTGGTACTTGGAGCCCTGGAGATCGATGTTGATTTCAATGTCAATGTCATTACCGGTTCTGAAGGCAATATCAGGGGAGCTTCCGGCGGTCACTCCGATACCGCTTCCGGGGCAAAACTGACCGTCGTCGTTTGTCCTTCTTTCCGCGGCCGCATCCCGATTATCAAAAAAAGGGTGCATACCATCGTTACACCTGGCGAGACCGTGCATGTACTGGTTACCGAAAGGGGTATATGCGTCAATCCGGCCTTTAAGGAGTTGGAGGAAAGTCTGCGGAAGGCCGGACTGAACATCAAGGAAATACATGATCTGGAGCTCGAAGTGGATCAGATCACCGGGATTCCCGCACCGCTGGAATACACGGATAAGATCGTTGGAATCGTCGAATACCGGGATGGCACGATCATTGACGTAATCCATCAGTTGAAGGAGAGTGGGGCGTAGGGGAATGAAAAATGAAAAATGAAAAGTTGTTGATTTGACGATGAGCGTTGAGAAGATGAGAGGTTATGAACTGAGACACGAAAAGTGGAGTCAGATAATCACTCTTCTTCACTTTCAACCCCGGAGGGGT
>JBAXUL010000263.1:0-2077 GCA_037129695.1 Prolixibacteraceae bacterium | reverse complement strand
ATCCGCCATCCGGCACGAAATACGACCCCGAGCGTGACGGAACACCCCTTGCCAGCCTGGGCACGACCGAACACTGGAACAATTCAACAGATAAAAAATACAGTCGCAATTTAAAGTCCGGAAATGGAGTTGAACTGATCTATCGAAAAATTAAGTAGTCAGAAGAGTAAGGTATTATCCAAAAAAATCGGATCAAAAAACACAAATTACCCAATCATACAAGGCAATAGCATGATTTCACCAATCATACTCTTGCGTTTGGACATAGAATAACAAAATATAAACACATGTGGAATAAAAATTTTCCGGTTATTGTCGTTTTCATGCTTTTCGGCTTTCCTGCAATGGCACAGCAAGCTTTGGGCGGAGGAACTCAAATCGTTTCACCTGAAATTCAAAGCAACAACACAGTTATTTTCAGATTGCAGGCACCCAATGCAAGGGAGGTAAAGATTTCAGGAGACTGGATGCCGGCGCAGGGTTGGACTCCCGGCTCGGAAGCGATGATGAAGGAAGAGACGGGTGTTTGGGTTTACATTTCCACTGCGTTGTCGTCCGACCTCCACAGTTATTCTTTTACGGTTGATGGGATGAAATGCACCGACCCTAACAATGTGTGGCTGATTCGCGATGTCGCCTCTGTATTCAATGTGTTTATCGTTGGCGGCGGAAATGCGGATTTGTATAAGGTGAACCCTGTGATTCATGGCACGGTCGCCCGTCGCTGGTATGATTCACCGACACTAGGGATGTCGCGGCGGATCACCATTTATACGCCTGCCGGCTACGAATCAGGAAAGGAGAAATACCCGGTACTTTACCTTTTGCACGGCATGGGTGGTGACGAGGAAGCCTGGATTGCACTGGGACGTGCCACTCAGATTCTGGACAACCTGATCGCACAGGGGAAAGCCAAGCCCATGATTGTTGCCATGAGCAACGGAAATGTCGCTCAGGAAGCAGCGCCGGGAGAATCTAGTCTAGGTTTTTATAAGCCGACGATGCAACTGCCCAATTCGATGGATGGTAAATTTGAGGAAACCTTCCCTGATATCATCAAGTTCATCGAAGGAAATTACAGGGTGAAAGCTGAAAAATCGGGTCGTGCCATTGCCGGATTATCCATGGGAGGATTTCATTCGCTGCATGTTTCAAGGCTATATACCAACGTGTTCGATTATGTGGGTTTGTTTTCTGCTGCCATCTTGCCTAACGACAAGGTGACATCGAAAGTGTATTCGGATCTGGATCAGACCTTGAACCGTCAGATGAAAAACGGATACAAGCTATACTGGATAGGAATTGGCAAAGCCGATTTCCTGTTCAAATACAACCAGGAATTCAGGGCCAGACTCGACCAGATGGGCATGAAGTATGTTTACAGGGAGAGCGAAGGCGGTCATACTTGGACCAACTGGCGCGTGTATCTTTCCGAATTTGCACCCTTACTTTTTAAATGATCTGTCAAGAACAGAAAAATTCTGGTTTTTGGAGTTTTTCTTTTCCTTGCAGTACGGATGGTTTCGGCCAGGTATGGTTTCAACTCAGTCCATTTTCAAAAATGAAAACCTACATCCATTCCTGCCAAAGAATGAAAAAACTGATTGAGGAAGGTATTGCCAAAGTGTACTGTGGTCATTACCCGTAGTTGAAGAAAGCCTATGATCAAAGCTATGTCATCAACATGCGGCAATTGGCCGAATCACTCGACAGCGGGAAGGAAAAGGAGGCAAAGCCCTTCGACCGGAAAGTCAGGATCGGGTGCGACCATCATATGATTGTTATGAGCAGTCCAGCGAGTATTGTGTATGAGCCCGAACACATCCGGTAATGGATTGAAGGATACCTCGGGCCATGCGGAATGGTTCGGGTTTAAACGGCGGGAGATGGTTCACCAGGTAATTAGCATTCAGGAAGCCCCAATCTACCCATCAATTGACAACTTCCACAGGTACTTCCGATCAGCGCATTCCCTACTTTGGCCTTTAGCTATTAGCTTTTAGCCTTTAGCCGGTTGAGCCGGGGAATCCATCTGGGTACTTCCTTCTGGTATTCCAGGTAATTCTGCCCAAACCTC
>JBAXUL010000262.1:0-2118 GCA_037129695.1 Prolixibacteraceae bacterium | reverse complement strand
TACCAAGCTGCGCTACACCCCGATTTAGACCGAAAGCAAATGTACAATCTTTTCGAAAAATGCCAACTGATCCAATATAATAATCTTGAAAAATAAAGGATTGGGTGACCTGGATTCAGAATCGTTTGCACAGTATTCCACCTCGAAATAATTTCCTGAAAGATTGAGAATCGTCATAGATAAAGGGTCAATAATTGCTGAACTTGCCCTCCGCAAAGCCAACATAAAAACAGACCCATCCTATGAGAGAACTTGAAATTGTATTGAACCCCAATAAGCTCGTCAAATACCTGCGCAAACCCGCTTCAGAATTCAACCGTCATGATATCATCCGGTTTATCGAAGAGAACAACATTGAGATGGTCAATTTTCGCTATGCAGGTGAAGACGGGAAATTAAAAACCCTCAACTTTGTCGTCACGAGCAAGGATTACCTCGAATCCATCCTGGCGACCGGCGAAAGGGTGGATGGGTCAAGTCTTTTTTCCTACATCGAGGCCTGCTCAAGCGACCTATATGTCATCCCAAAATTCAGAACGGCCTATGTCAACCCTTTTGCAGAAGTTCCTACCCTCGATTTGCTTTGTTCATTTTATACCAAAGAGGGAAAACCGCTTGAAAGCGCACCGGAATATATTCTCAGAAAAGCCAACACCGAATTTAATCGGGCGACCGGACTCACTTTCAAAGCCATGGGGGAACTTGAGTTCTACGTGGTAAGTGAGGTGGACCAAAATTATCCCTCCGTTGACCAGAAAGGATACCACAATTCGACACCCTTTTCAAAATGGGAACACCTGCGTACGGAGGCAATGAACCTTATTGCACAAACCGGCGGCAAAATCAAATACGGACATTCTGAAGTAGGCAACTTCACCACGGATTCTCATTATTACGAGCAGCATGAAATCGAATTTCAACCTGTTGAACCCGAAGAGGCAGTAGAACAATTGTTGATCGCCAAGTGGATTCTGCGGATGCTTGGACAACAATACGGAGTCAATGTCAGCTTCACACCCAAAATTACGGTTGGGAAAGCCGGCAGCGGACTTCACATTCACATGATGGTGGAAAAGGATGGAGTCAATTGTATGGTGGATGATAAAAGCATCAGCAATACGGCCCGAAAGATCATGGTAGGATTGCTTGAAAAAGCTTCTTCGCTGACAGCCTTCGGCAATACAATTCCCCTCTCCTACCTCCGACTGGTACCCCATCAGGAAGCGCCTACCAACATCTGTTGGGGAGACACCAACCGCTCGGCCCTGGTACGCGTGCCGCTCGGCTGGATCGCCAAGACGCATATGATCAAGGATGCCAATCCGCATGAGCGGTATGACGTCCCCTATATTCCCGGCAAGCAAACCGTAGAATTCCGTGCACCGGATGGTTCTGCCGATCTCTATCACCTGATGGCCGGTCTGATCATGGCAGCACAACTTGGTCTGGAGATGCCTGATGCACTCACCAAGGCAAAACAGCTGTATGTGGGAGTCAATATCTTCAAAGAAGAAAACAAAGCTACCGCTGAAAAATTAAAACAACTTCCCGATTCTTGCTGGAGTTCTGCCGAATGCCTCGAGAGCGACCGGACTTTCTACGAAAGCAAAAATATCTTTCCAAAAGGAACCATCGACAGGTTCATCCGTCACCTGAAATCATACGATGACAGCCAACTCAGCGAACAACTTTACGGCAAAAACAATGAAATTGGAAAATTAGTGGATACCTACCTTCATTGCATGTAAAACCATATTAATCAGAGACATATATTCAAGTGAATCCTGAGTGGCTATCCTGTTCAGGCACCTATTTGAGATGAATTTCTGTCAATGACTGATTGTTCGAATTGATGGACTTTAATTTAAGATTTGAAAGTATACCCCTACTGATGATTTCCTGCGAAAGTGTCTTGAAAATGACAACAAATGAGGTATCGTTATAATGTACCTCATCCTTAAAATACAACAATGATTTTGGTATACTTGCCTCTAAATCAATTAAATTAACATTTCGATTTTCAGCAATTTCCTTAACCCTCCGGTTGTATTGGTTCATTCCCGTTAAAGCCGTATGAAATCCCCACTTTTTGGTCTTTCCGACGGCCTCATAATTGAT
>JBAXUL010000261.1:0-2141 GCA_037129695.1 Prolixibacteraceae bacterium | reverse complement strand
CTAATTAATCCATTATTATTGAGTGTCCCCACTCATAAAGAACTACTTGTTGATCCGCAAAGATAAGAAATCGGGCTAATTAATGAAAAGGCAACAAATGAAAGGTGATGGAGAAAATTTGAAGCAACAAAAACTGGCGCAAAATTAACAATGATCGCAACTGCATGCCTTCCCTTTGGCTTTCTCAAAGGCTTCTTTTCCTTCGGATATTGAAAAATAGATCAGACCTGCAGTTCCAATCAGGTCGGCATAGCCAAATCCGGTTAATTCGTAAATCAGACTCGATGCAAGTAAAATCAGGGACATAAAAATACAGATCTTTGTACAATTTGCATCCGCAATGATAGCATCAGAATGAAGTCGTTTTCCGGTATTCTTTTTGGCCTTCATCAGCCAGAACATGACTGCGACAGAGATCAGTGCGATCACAGCGCCCCAGAGGGTAGTTTCCGGTTGATGGTGGTTGATCAGATTGGCCGCGATTCCTGCCAGCAATCCTGCCGACAAAAGATAGAAAGCCGTCCCGGTAATTTTTAGGGCATTGACCTCCAACTCACTTTTAGAGCTTCCGGGATTTTTCCTGACACGCAAAATCATCACTGCAATGCCTACGCCCGACAGCACCTCAATAAAGCTGTCGACCCCAAAACCGAAAAGGGTAAGTGTCTCATCCCGGTAGCCCAGCAGCATAGAGACAACACCTTCCAGCACATTGTAGGAAATGGTGAAAAGGCTGAGAAAGTAGGCCCTGGTATACAATTTTTGTTCGGTCTGTTCGGTCATCATGCCTTAATCCATATTTCCATTGCTATAGGCTTGAAATTTTTCCTTGTACTGATCTCCGATGGGGATGTAAATTTTCCCGTCAAAAATGATCCTGTTTCGTTCGATCAATGCAATACTTTGCAAACTTACAATAAATGACCTGTGTACCCGCATGAACCGGTCGGAAGGGAGCAGTTCTTCGACTGACTTCAGGCTCATCTGTGTTGTCACCGGATCGCCGTTAATGAAATAAATTTTAACGTATTCATGTTGACTTTCAATGTATTTGATTTGTTCCAGCTCGATGCGGACCAACTTGTAATTGGATTTGACAAAGAAGTGACCGGGGATTTTTTGATTTCCTTCATAAAGGATGTTTGCTTTTAAATCGACGAGCACTTTCACCTTGTTGGCGGCTTTGAGCAAATTGCTGAAGGAGATGGGTTTCAGCAAATAATCGACAGCATCCACCTGAAAACCTTCCACAGCATACTCGCTGTAGGCTGTGGTGAATACTACATATGGTTTTTCAGTCAACGATTTAACAAATTCCATCCCATTAAAATCGGGCATATTGATGTCTATGAACAGGAGCTGAATCTTGTTGGTTCTGAGGATCTCCATCGCTTCAAAAGCACTCCTGCATTCGGCTACCAATTCCAGAAAAGGAATTTTCCGGATATAGTCTGCAATCTTTTTGACAGCCAGGGGCTCGTCATCAATGGCCATGCAAGTGATCTTCATAATGGAATGGTAAGGTTCACTTCAAATTCATTTTCCTTGTCCTGAATATCCAGCCGGAAATTATTCCCGTAAAGTAATTTCAGGCTCTTTTGAATGTTTTCGAGACCAATGCCGGAATATTCGCCTTTGGAATTTGCCGGTGTTTTGTGTTTGCTATTTAAAATGGTACAATGCAAGGAGGCTTCCTCTATCTGTAACTCGAAATGAATATACGATTTTAACGGATAGCATACGCCATGTTTAAAGGCATTTTCAAGCAATGAGATAAAAAGCATCGGTGGTATCAAGGTAGTTGGAATTTGTTCAGGAATCACCACCTTTACTTCCACCTCATCAGAATGCCGGAGTTGCATCAGCGAAACAAAACTGTGGATAAATTCGATCTCCCTCTTCAGTTCAATGGTGCTTTGTGCAGAATCGTAGAGCAAATAACGCATCAGCGTGGATAGCCTTTCAATGGCATCCTGGGCTTTTGCCGCATCCATTTCGACCAACGAATGAATGTTATTGAGCGTATTCATCAAAAAATGAGGACTAACCTGGTTTCTCAACAAGGCGAGACTGGTAGTAAGCTGTTCCTTCTCTGCATCTTTCCGCAATTTCTGTTCACTCCGCCATTTGTATTCAAGCTC
>JBAXUL010000260.1:0-2153 GCA_037129695.1 Prolixibacteraceae bacterium | reverse complement strand
TATTACCTGATCGAAGCAGGTACCGGCAGCGGAGGCATCAGAAGCAACAAATATGCGGTCTCGGTCAATGAAGGACTGAAGTCGGCAGGATTCTCGGTATCAAAAGAGCTGGAGGATACCTACACGGCGTTCAACGCGAAAATCATGTCCGACAACCTGGTCCCCGACTATTTCAACAATCCTGTCATGCTTGCCAACAATGGAGTGAAGGATGGCAAGGCACCCGCTCATTTCCAAAAACGACTTATTCCGTTCAATGCAGAACTGGATCTGACCAAAGAGCAGATTGCCAAAGAGGTTTCCGCTGCTGATGTGGCAGTCATTACATTGGGCCGCAGTGGCGGGGAAGGATATGACAACGGTTATTTCCCCTCGTCAGAGGCAGAAGTAAATTTGGTGAAAAATGTCTCAGAAGCTTTCCACGCTGCGGGTAAAAAAGTAGTGGTTGTGCTGAATGTCGGAGGTGTTTGCGAAACAGCCAGCTGGAGGGACTATCCCGATGCCATCCTGGTGGCCTGGCAGCCCGGACAGGAAGGAGGACATGCCATCGCGGATATCCTGAAAGGTACCGTCAATCCATCCGGAAAGTTGCCTGACTCTTTTCCCATCAAATTTGACGACATCCCCTCGGCGAAAACGTTCCCAGGGGAGCCGGCCGAAAACCCGGTCAATTCCTTCTACAATGAGGGTATCTATGTAGGATACCGTTACTATGACTCATTCAATGTTCCCGTAGCCTATGAATTTGGTTACGGTTTATCGTATACCACTTTTGAATACTCCGACATGAAACTGGGCAGTGCGATTTTCAATGAGACCATGAAGGTTACGGTAACTGTGAAAAACACAGGGAAAGTGGCAGGAAAAGAGGTTGTTCAGCTATATGTTTCTGCCCCGGATGATGAAATGGAGAAACCTGCACAAGAACTCAAAGGTTATGCAAAAACTGAGTTATTGCAGCCGGGAGGAAGCCAGCCAATCACTTTTACACTGGACGCCCGTTCGCTTGCCTCCTTCCGGAGCGGAATCAGTTCATGGGTCGCGGACAAGGGAGCTTACCAGGTTCGTCTTGGAGCATCATCGAAAGATATCCGTCAGAATGCCGAATTCAAACTTCCCAAAGAGATCATGGTAGAAAAGGTACATGATGTCATGTATCCGAACTTTGCCATGAAAGAACTGAGCAGAAACACCAAATAATTCCGGGAGAAGTCCGGTGGATTACCTCTTCGTTCATCTACCCTTTCATATCTGATTATTGCCTTAGCCAAGGTTCATAGGTGACACATATTATTATTTGAAGGCTCATGATAAAATAGACTCCATGTGAAACCCTCATGCACAATCGTTCACAAAATAGCATGTAAATTATCCTGAGGGTTCCCTAATTATGTTCTAATAATCAAAAAATTAATACTGCTATTTAAGTGTGAAAATGACAGAATGAAATACCCATCCCGACAAGTCGGGACCAACCGAAAATGAATATCTGGGTCTTGGCTTCACCGATCTCCGATTCCATGTGGCCACTAAAAACAAATTATATACACATCGTTAGTTTGTGGAGTTAAAAAACAATCATCAATTCAAAAAACACCAAAGATTTCCTCACCCTTCGTTCCTTGTTTTCGCAAGTTCAATCAATATTTGAACGGTAAAAAGGAATCCATCATATCAATCCGGACTTTTTCAGCATCAAAACACCCGAATCATCTGGTTCTATTGCGATTGTGGTGAGTTTTCATCGGTGATATTCTGGCAAAATCACAATAATAAAAATATAGTGAAATGATATAAGGAATTTTTATCGTATCTTTAATATTAATTTCGATCAACATTAGTGTTTAATAAAACCTTCTAAATATTGGCCATTTCGACCTAGATCAGTTGCTGAAATGACTAATTACAATTCCCATACTATGGCTGAAGATAATCTACGCCGCAGAGCTGAAGATTTATTAAAGAAGAAAGATTCAAAATCAATCACTCAACTCACTGAAGCTGAAATATCCCGACTTATCTACGAGTTACAGACCCATGAGATAGAGCTTGAGTTGCAGAACGAAGAGCTCGTTCTGGCCAAAGAACTGGCCTCTGTCACTTCAGAAAAATACATCCAACTCTACGATTTTGCGCCATCTGGTTATTTTACA